>JAHEJE010000133.1 GCA_024639035.1 Alphaproteobacteria bacterium | reverse complement strand
GAACGCGCGACCCTAGTCAGTCCACACATTTTCGGCCAATTCGTGCTAAGAGCCACTGCATGACCGTCGTTCTTGATACTCTCTCAAGCCGTGCCGCTGGCGTGGCGGGCAACACAACCAGCCTGATCGGCCTGGAGCGCGGCGAACTGCGGCAAATTCTGGCAACGCTCGGTGTTGCTGAGCGCCAGCAACGCATGCGGGCAAACCAGCTCTGGCGCTGGCTATACAACCGCGGCGTTTCCTCGTTCGACGAGATGACCGACATCGCCAAGGACCTGCGCGAGAAACTGGCGAAAAACTGCGACCTGGCGCGGCCCGAGATCGTTACCGAACAGGTGTCGAATGATGGGACCCGCAAGTGGCTTTTGCGTCTTGCACCGGATGAATTCGGCCGTCAACACGAGGTCGAAACGGTCTACATCCCCGAACAGGATCGCGGCACCTTGTGTATTTCATCGCAGGTCGGCTGCACGCTGACCTGCACCTTCTGCCACACCGGGACCCAGCGCCTGGTGCGTAACCTGACGGCCGGGGAGATCGTTTCCCAGGTTCTCATTGCCCGCGACCGGCTCGGCGAATGGCCGGCGCGGTTGGCCGAGGCTACGGATGTTCCCGCCAGCGGCCGCTACATCACCAACGTGGTGCTGATGGGCATGGGCGAGCCGCTCTACAATTTCGACAATGTCCGCAAGGCGGTCGATGCGATCAGCGATGGCGACGGTCTTTCGCTGTCCAAACGCCGCATCACCCTGTCGACGTCGGGGGTGGTGCCGGAGATTGTCCGGGCGGGTGAGGAAATCGGCACGATGCTGGCGATTTCACTACATGCGACAACTGACGAGATCAGAAACCGCCTGGTGCCGCTGAACAAGAAATACCCGATCGAGCAACTGCTGCAGGCGTGCCGCGACTATCCCGGTCTGTCCAACGCGCGGCGTATCACGTTCGAATATGTGATGCTGAAGGGCGTCAACGACAGTGTCGCCGATGCCAAGCGGCTGGTCAGGCTGCTGAGCAGCATTCCGGCCAAGGTCAACCTGATTCCGTTCAATCCGTGGCCGGGAACGGATTTCGAATGCTCCGACTGGGACACGATTGAAAAGTTTGCCGAAATCGTCAACCGGGCCGGTTATTCCAGCCCGGTGCGCACACCGCGCGGACGCGACATCATGGCTGCCTGCGGGCAGCTCAAATCCGCATCCGAGCGATTGAATGTCAAACAGCGCAGGGCGCTGGAAGCCAGCCCCGGATAATCCGCGTGCGGCTCAGGCGCGGCCGAAATCGTCCTCGATGCGGACGATGTCGTCTTCGCCGAGGTAATCGCCACACTGGACTTCGATCAGCACGATGTCGTCTTCGCCGCGATTGTCGATGCGGTGCACGGCGCCAAGCGGAATGTAGATGCTTTCATCCGGCTGCAGGATCACCACGTCGTCGTTGAGCGTCACATGGGCCTGGCCCGAGACCACGGTCCAATGCTCGGAGCGATGGTGGTGATATTGCAATGACAGCTTGCGACCCGGCGATACGACGATGCGCTTTACCTGGTAGCCATCGCCGTTGATGATCGATTCATAGCTGCCCCATGGCCGGTGGACCACGTTGGCAGCCATGGCCTGCTTGTGATCCGGCAGCAGCGCGGTGAACTCAGGCTCATCGGCTGCGCGTGTCGATTTCGAAACTGTCATGTTCATAGTTATCTCCTATCGGCCGCAGATTTGCCAGCGCCTTGATGGTGCAAAGGCAGGCTTGATGTGGAAACACCCGGCTGGTTTTTTGATGTGAACGTCACCCGACGCTGGAGTCCCCCAATTGCGCCTGGCTGGCAAAACGCGTGCCAGTTGTGCGGCAAGGACGGCGACCGCGCGCATGGGACCGGAATTCTCCGATTTTGCAGCCTGCGGCGCACCCGGCCGGTCGCAGGGTGTCCGACCGGGTTGTGCGTCCTGCAATTCGATTCCGCGAAGTTTATTGCAATTTGCGAAGTGTACCTCAGTGGGCGGGGGCAAATTGGACGGAATTCCTGGCATTTTTACCTGGCATGCTAATTGCGTGTAACGCGCACGGGGAGCTGTGCATGAAAGCGCAGACGAAAAGAACATGACAGTTCGAGTGCGTCGAGAAAGACCAGACCAGAGGCGGCACCATCGGGTGACGGCGCCTCTTTACGTGCGAGTCGGTAACGACGGCGCCGTGGTCCGCGCCAGGGACTGGAGCCTTGGCGGTCTTCGCGTTGACGGCTACGGCGGATTGCTTCCAACACTCGGCGAGGACATCGAACTCGCCATGACGCTGCCCTTCCAGGGCTTCGACATCTCGTTTACCGCCAAGGCAAAGGTTGTCCGCTCGGTCGAGGAAGGCCGTTCGTTCGCCGTCGAGTTTACCGAAATCGGCGAGCGCGAACTCTCGGTCATGCACCATTTCATCGAGGACCTGGTGCGTGGGGCGATGTCGGAAGTTGCGGATTCGATCCAGCGCATCGACGTGCCGATCACACCGGTGTCCTCCGATCCCGATCCTGACACCGATGCGGTGGTTCATGAAAAGAAACTGCCGGTGCGCCAGATCGCGTGGGTCGGCGTCTATGCCTCGATCGGCTTCATGGTGTTCGGCTACATGGCACTGGTGTTGTATTCCAACATCTTCCGCATGGAGGTGCAGACTGCGGTCGTCTCGGCGCCGATGGTCGAGGTGCGGGCCCAGAGCGATGGCGAGATATCGTTTGTCCGGGCAGCGATCGGTGAGGAGATCGAGCGCGGCGAGACGGTGATCTATTTTGCCGATTACGATCTGGAAAAGCAGATCGATATGGCGCAACTCGAGATCCAGCGCCGCGAGGCCGAGCTGACCCATCTGCTGCAAAAGCGGGCCAGCGAGCTGGAACGCATGACCGACTATGCGGCCGTCGGCATCAAGAACATCGAACAGGTCAAGATCGACGTTGAGGCCCTCGAGGCTCAGCACAACGCCGCCAGGGTGCGCTACCAGCGTGCCCAAAAGCTTCTCAAGGAAGGCTGGGCCACCAAGGTGCAGCTCGAGGAAGCGTCGCAGTGGTTGACCCAGGCGCGGGCGAAACTGAAATCGCGGCGGGTCGAACTGCAGGAGCAAATACGGCTGGCCGACAACGGCCTCGGCAAGCGTTTTTACAATGGCCGCGAACTGGTCGGCGACATCGGCGTTGTCGATGCCGAGATCAAGCTGGCAAGATACCAGATCGCCCTGTCCAATCAGCAGCACGAAGCCTTGTTGAAGCATCGCGAACGGCTTGCGGTGCGGGCCCCGTTCAGCGGCAAGCTGGCGCAAATGCCCAAGCCGGAGAACGCCGCTGTCAAGCAGGGCGACGTCATCGCCGTTTTCGAAAACCATTCCGAGCGCAAGGTGTTGGCCTATCTGACCCAGGACGAGGTGATCAAGATCGGCATGGGCGATGAAGCGACCGTCTACTTTCCGTCATTGGACAAGTCGATGCGAGCCAACGTCACCGCCATCGACCGCACCAAGGGGTTCCATGAAGAAGTGGCACGGCGCTATTCGTGGCGCTCGCCGGAGGATCGTTCGGCCCAGGTGTCCCTGACCATCGAGGGTGAATACGCCGCGGTGGTGGAACGTGACGTCACGCCGGGCCTGCCGGCCATCGTGCTGTTCGATGCCCGTTCGACCAGCCCGATCCTTGCCGCCATCTGGCGCAAGGTCTCCTCGCTGTTGCTGTGATCCGCGGCCTGGCCCGATGTTCATCAAGCCTGCGTCTTACAAACTCAAGGACCCTTCCTACTGGCCGAAGGGCTTCGAGAAGTGGAACCTGACGGTTCTGCTGCAGATCGCGCTGTACATTACGGTCTGCGTCATCTTTTTATCGCTGGTGCCGAACAAGCTGTTCGATCCGGAGGTTCGTCAGGTGACCTATGTCATCGGCATTCTCGGCTGCTGGCGTTTTTCCTGGTGGTTCACCCACGCCGTGCGCTCGGTGATCTACAGTCGCTTTGTTTATCCGCGCATGCGGGCCGAGGGCGAGAGGGTTCTGCAGAAGGGCTGGCGTCCAAATCACCTGCACTTCATGATGACGACCTACAAGGAGCACCGCTCGATCACCGAGTCGGTGGTGCGCGGCATCGTTGCACAAGTGCGCGAAGTCGGCATTCCGGCGACCATCTGGCTGGGTTCGGGCGATCGGTTCGATGAGGATATCATCGAGGCGCAGCTGAAAGCCGTTGCCGGCGATCTCGATATCACGCTGCACATCATCCGCCAGAATGTCGGCGGCAAGCGCATGGCCATCGGGCTGGTGCTGCGGGCGATGAGCCGGGCCTGCGTCCCGGATGACGATATCGTGGTGTTCATGGACGGTGACTTCATCATGGAGGCCAATGCCGTCAGGTCGTGCCTGCCGCTGTTCAATCTGTATCCGGATCTGCAGGCGGTGACCACCGATGAGGATGTCATTGCCGAAGCGCCGCGCTGGATGCAATCGATGCTGTCGATGCGCTTTGCCCAGCGCCGGATGGCGATGCAGTCGCATGCCCTGTCGGGCCGGGTGCTGACGCTGACCGGCCGGATGTCGGTGTTTCGCGTCAAGCACGTCAAGCGGCTGGAATTCATCCGGCTGCTCGAAGCCGATTACCTGAACCACTGGCTGTGGGGCTCGTTCCGCTTTCTGTCCGGCGACGACAAGTCGACGCTCTACTACATGCTCAAGCACGAGGCGCGGCTTTTGTATGTGCCCGATGCGATGGGCTACACGGTCGAGGTGGTCGAGGGCAACGGCATCAACCGGATGGTGCAGAACTACCGGCGCTGGTCGGGCAACATGCTGCGCAACGGCGCCCGGGTCATCGCGCTGGGGCCGAGACGGGTGCCGTTCTTCATCTGGTGGTGTTTTGTCGATCAGCGCATTGCCATGTGGACCATGCTGGTCAACCCGGCGGTGGCGATTTCGGCAGCCGCGCTGCATTCCTGGAGCTACCTGATCCAGTACTTCCTGTTCCTGGCGATCTCGCGCCTGGTGCTGTCGCTGGTGCTGTCGGCCTATGCGCGCACCGTCGACATGTTCTTTCCGGTGGTGCTCTATATCAACCAGCTGATCAACGCGGCGGTCAAGGTCTACAGCATCTTCCGGCTGTCGAAGCAGCGCTGGTTCAACCGCGGTGACCAGAAGTCGGCGGTCAGCGGCGACCGGCTGCTGGTGATGGCGCGCGAAGGGTTCGCGGCCTATCAGACCACGGTTGCGGTGACGGCCCTGTTCCTGGTCGTCATTCTGGCAACGGGGCTGGTCGAAATGCCGGGCATCAGGCTGATGAATTTCTTAACCACAGGCGCATGAATACAGGCCCCCGAAACAATTTCAGGTTGGCCGCCCGGTGAATTCACAAATTATTGGAATCTATATGTTTTAATCAGAAGCAATGTGAGCGGCAAAAGCCGCCCGAGGCAATATCTCAAAACAGGGGAAGCGGGAATGTCAAACGCAGTGATGAAGCAGCCGGATAGCGGCGGTACATGGGTTCACACCGGAGATCTGGTGGCCGGCGATATCAACTTACGGCCGTCGATCAGTGTGATCGGCCTGGGTTATGTTGGGGCGGTCTCGGTGGCGTGTTTTGCCAATCTGGGATTTCGTATGGTCGGTGCCGATGTGGTCGAAGCCAAGGTCGAGTCGATCAGCAATGGCGTATCGCCGATCGTCGAGGAAGGCCTGGAAACGCTGTTGCGCGACGGCGTTTCGCGCGGCCTGATCGAGGCGACAACCGATGTCGAGGAGTCGGTGCGCCAGACCGACATTACGTTCTTGTCGGTGGGAACGCCGACAGCGGCAGACGGCGGTTGCGACATGAAATATGTCCGCGCCGCGGCGCAGTCGATCGGCCGGGCGCTGAAGGACAAGGACGGCTATCATCTGATCGTCATGCGCTGCTCGGTGCCGCCGGGCACCACCATGAGCGTGGTCGTGCCGGAGGTCGAAGCGGCCAGCGGCAAGGAACTGGATGTCGGCTTCGGGGTCTGTTTCAATCCGGAGTTCCTGCGCGAAGGTGTGGCGGTCAACGATTTCTACAACCCGCCGAAAACCGTCATCGGGGCCTCGAACCCACGGGCGGCGGCGCAGCTTGCCGCGGTCTACCGGGTCGTCGACGAAAAGGTGCTGATGTGCTCGATCACCGGGGCCGAGATGGTCAAGTACATCGACAACGTCTGGCATGCCGCCAAGGTGACCTTCGCCAATGAAGTCGGCCGGCTGTGCAAGGCGGTCGAGGTCGACAGCCACGAGGTGATGAACATTTTCGTGCAGGACACCAAGCTGAACCTGTCGCCCTATTATCTCAAACCCGGTTTTGCCTTCGGCGGCTCGTGCCTGCCCAAGGAGGTCCGGGCGGTGGAGCATCTGGCGGAGGCTTACCAGATCAAAACTCCATTGTTCGACAGCCTGATGGCGTCCAACAAACTGCAGATCGAAGAAGGCTTGAAGATGGTTCGCCGGTTTGCCGGCAAGCGCATCGGCTTCCTCGGGGTCGCGTTCAAGTGCGATACCGATGACCTGCGCGAAAGCCCGGCGCTTGAATTGATGGCGGCGCTGCTGCAGGAAGACCAGCAATTCAGCGCCTTCGACCCCAACCTGAGGGTGAGTTCATCGACCCGTTCGCACTTCGAGTACATGCGTCACGCCCGGCCGCATCTGGCAAACCTGATGGACAAGCTGCCGGAGGTGCTGCGGCCGTCGATCGATGATGTCCTGGACAGTTGCGACGTCGTGGTGGTGAGCCATGCGCGCGACGACTACCGGCGGGCAATTCTGCACCGGCGCAAGGGTATCCAGGTGATCGATCTGGTGCGGCTGTTCGCCGAACTGCCGGACGATCCCGACTACCACGGAATTTCCTGGTAGGTTCAAGCCGTCTGCGAATACCAGAACAAGCGGCGCCGGAGCTATTCGGCGCTGCTTTCTTTTGCTTAAAATTCGCCCTGTTTCCTTGCCGGTTTTCTAGAGTTTTTCGATCATAACCATATGACGTGTGACAGGATATGGTGCCATGCCCGAGTTTTCAGGGACCAACAACGACGATCAGATTTCCGGAACCGATACGGCGGATGTCATCCGCGGTAATCTCGGCAACGATACGATCAATGGCCTCGACGGCAACGACACCATTTACGGTGGCGGGACCATGCGGCAACTGGACCCGAACGGTATAACCGCCAGCGGCGATTCGAGCGTCAGGGTAGAGCTGGAAAGCATCGCCAAGGGGTTTCACAACACCGTTGGCATGTACAAGGTCAGTGCCGACGGCACGATCAACGACGTATCGATCATCTATGCGCCGGAGGGCGGTAAGGGCGGCGGCAAGGGACTTGAGCCGCGTACGGCAATCGATGTCGATCTGGCCGCCGGCGAGCAACTCGGGTTCTTCGTTCTCGGCAATGGCTATGGAAACGGCGCGCTGATCGATGCCGTGAACGACCCCAACGCCACGTTCGAACTGAGAACCAAAGCCGGCGATGCCGGCTTGATCGTCGATACCGACCTGCAATTGTGGAAGGTCGATGCAAGCACCGGATCCGCCGTCTCGCTGGCCAGCGGCAACGGCCACGATATCGTTCATAGCCTGGGTACGGCGGCAAACGGCTATGCGCCCAATGGCGATGGCGTATCGCATGCGGTCGCCGTCGTCGACATGTCGACCGGTACCGTGAAACTCGGCCTTGAAGCCCAGAAGAACGGCGGCAATCTCGATTTCAACGATGCGATTATTTCCATCGAGCTGGGTCAATCGAATATCGCCGCAATCGATGGCGCGACTACAGCACTCGA
>JAHEJE010000132.1 GCA_024639035.1 Alphaproteobacteria bacterium | reverse complement strand
CGCTCATCGGGGATCATGCCGCCTTCGCCCGAGCAGGTCGCCGAACCGGCCATGGTGGCACCGCGGGCCAGCGCGATCTTGGCTTCGTAGCTCAGAGCACCGAAACTCATGCCGGTGACATAGACCGGGATGTCGAGCACCATCGGGCGCTTGGCACGGGGGCCAATTATCGTTTTGGTCTCGCACTTCTCGCGATATCCTTCGATGACGAAACGGGTCAGCGTGCCGGGCATGAATGTCAAGTCGTCCCAATGCGGGATTTTCTTGAACAGGGAGAAGCCACGCATACGGTAGCGGCCCAGCTCGGACTTGATGTGGATGTCGTTCATCACCTCGGGGGTGAAAATCTGCGACTTGCCGAGCAGGTACTTTTTGTCCTCGGCCGGGCGCTTTTTACCCTTTTTCTTCTTAGCCATTTGTCTTCAACCTTTCTGTACGAACCTGTGTTGGGATCAGAGAACGAGCTTTTTCTCGTTCGGCTCCAGGTTGTCGTAGTTCCACAGCTGCTTGCCGGAGTTGATCTTCTTGAAGTGATCGACGCCCTTGGCGGGCAGCATGTCGTACATCTTCAGCTTGCGGGTCAGCCAGGCCTTGTCGTCCTCGCCGAGCGGGCCGGGCACGGCGTCGACGCCGTAGTCCTCAACCTCGCCGCCGACATAAATCGTGCCGTCGTACATCGAGTCGCCGAGGTTCTTGCCGGCATTGCCGCAGATGATCATGCGGCCGCGCTGCATCATGAAGCCGGTGAAGGCGCCGGTGTCGCCACCAACGATAATGGTGCCGCCCTTCTGGTCGATGCCGGTACGCGAGCCGACATGGCCCTTGCACACCAGGTCGCCGCCGCGAATGGCGGCACCGAACTGGGAGCCGGCGTTCTTTGCGATGACAATGGTGCCGCCCATCATGTTCTCACCGCAGGCCCAGCCGACGCGGCCCTGAATGCGCACATTCGGGCCATCGATGAGGCCGCAGCCGAAATAGCCCAGCGAACCCTCGAAGATCAGGTTCAGGCGATGCAGCACACCGACACCGAGCGAGTGCTTGGCACCGGGGTTCTTGACCACAATGGTGCCATAGCCCTTACGGGTCAGCTTGCGGAGCTCCAGATTGATGTCGGTCGATTCCATATCCGCGGCATCAAACTCGGCGCGCTTGTTGAAATCGACATCGGGAGCATCGGGATATCCGTAGCCACCTTCACCAAGCTTCTCCATGTCGAAGAAGACCTGCTGGGTGCGGCCGCGCAGGGCCTCGGTGTGCATGCCGAGGTCATGCGAGAGTTGCTCCTGCTTTTCCTGTGTGGTTACGCCTGCCATACCTTCACCTCATTGTCGTAGGGGTCCCAGGTGTCGATCTCGTGCGGGATGATCGCCCGGATCGCCATTTCTTCCGATGCCATCGCCACCAGGTCGTCGCTTTCGTAGAGGACCATCGGCTTGGCGGCCATGCAGTCCTTGGCCAGACCGAGCGAGTCCCTGGTGGCGACGAGATAGGAGAACACGCCGTCGATCTCGTCGATGGACTGCTTGAGGCTGTCCTCCAGGGTCGCGCCCTGGTCCAGATTGTAGGCGGTGTAGACGGCCAACAGCTCTGAATCGCAGCTCGACATGAAGCGGTGGCCGCGGCGCTCGAACTGGCGGCGCATCATCCAGTAGTTGGTGATCTGGCCGTTATGGACCACGGCGATGTCGTTGTAGGGGTAGGCCCAATAGGGATGGGCGGAACGGATGTCGACATCGGACTCGGTTGCCATGCGGGTGTGGCCGATGCCGTGGGTGCCCTTGAACTTTTTCAGGCCGTACTGCTCGGACACGGTGGCGGCATCGCCGAGGTCCTTGATCAGCTCCAGGGCGTTGCCCATTGAGAGCACCTCGGCGCCCTCGACATCCTCGATGTAGTCGGCAAGCTTCTTCATGTCGCCGTCGAACTGGATGCGGTAGCGGAAGGCGTATTCGGTTGCCTCGGCCTGATCGATGACCTTGACGCCCAGGCTTTCGAGCCGCCCGTCGACGGTCGCCCGGCGATCCTTGACGGCCTGGTGAATGTCGAAGCCCTTGTCCATGTCTTCCTGCTCGGCGACCTTGAAGCGCATGATGAATTCATTGCGGCCCGGCTTGCCGTACAAGGCAAAACCGGTTGAATCCGGGCCGCGATGTTTCAGCGCCTGCAGCATATCGGTCATCTCCTGGCCGATCTTGGCGGTACCGTCGCGGTGGATAAGTCCTGCTATCCCGCACATTTGCTGGTTCTCCTTTCATGCGTGCGCTGCCGGCGGCAAGGCGCAGTTCCGGGGTGGCCGGCGCCGAAGCACCGGCCAGTTGTCGTTCAAGAGCGCCGAGGGCCCTAGGGCAGGCACTCCATGTAGGTGTCGTTGTCCCATTCCGTCACGGTGGACATGAAACGCGCGAACTCGTCGCGCTTGTATTCCTCATACAGCCGGTACATCTCGCCCGGCATGCCGCGCTTGACGACGTCGCTGGCCTCCAGATGATCGAGCGCTTCGCCCAGCGACATCGGCAGCTTCTTGACCTGCTTGCCGGCCTCGATGGCTTCGTAGATGTTGCGCTCCTCGGGCTCGCCAGGATCGAGATTGTTGTCGAGGCCGTCATCCATGGCGGCCAGCAGGGTGGACCCCATGATGTACGGGTTGACCATCGAGTCGACCGAACGGTACTCAAAGCGGCCCGGTGCGGACACGCGCAAGCCGGTGGTGCGGTTCTGGAAGCCCCAGTCGGCAAACACCGGCGCCCAGAAGCCGGTGTCCCAAAGGCGGCGGTACGAGTTGACGGTCGAACAGCCGATGGCGGTCAGCGCCTGCAGGTGATGCACGACGCCGCCGATGGCCTTGAGGCCTTCGGCCCCCGGCATCTGCGGGTCGTCGGTGTCGGGCATGAAGGTGTTGTCGCCGCCCTTCACGTACATGTAGTTGTGCGGCATGCCCGGCAGGTCGTCCTTGTCGTTGCCACAGGGCACGAACTTGTCCTTGCCGCCGTTCCACAGGCTCATGTTGTGGTGACAGCCCGAAGCCGACACGCCCATGAACGGCTTGGTCATGAAGCAGGCGAAGATGCCATGTTCGCGGGCCACCTGGGCGCAGATCTGACGGTAGGTGGTCAGCCGGTCGGCGTTGCGCAGCACGTCGTCGTACATCCAGTTCAGCTCAAGCTGGCCGGGGGCGTCCTCGTGGTCGCCCTGGATCATGTCGAGGCCCATCTGGCGGGCATACTTGATGACCTGCAGCGACACCGGGCGCAGGCTTTCGAACTGGTCGATGTGGTAGCAGTAGGGCTTGGAGAAGCCGTCCTTCGGCTTGCCGTTCTCATCGAACTTGAGCCACATCATTTCCGGCTCGGTGCCGATGCGCAGGCGGGTGCCGTGCTTCTTTTCGAATTCGTCATGCAGCCGGCGCAGATTGCCGCGGCAGTCCGAGGTCAGGAACCCGCCCGGATCCTGCTTTTCCTCGCGGTTGCGGAACAGCGTGCAGTAGAAGCGGCCGATCTTCGGCGCCCAGGGCAGCTGCATGAAGGTTTCCGGCTCAGGGATACCGACCAGTTCGGCAGCCTCCGGACCGTAGCCGAGGTAGTCGCCGGCGCGGTTGAGAAACAGGTTCACCGTGGCGCCGTAGACAAGCTGGAAGCCCTTGCTGGCAACGGTTTCCCAGTGGTCGGACGGGATGCCCTTGCCCATGATCTTGCCGGTCACAGAAACGAACTGCAGGTACAGGTACTCGATGCCGAGGGCATCGATCTTCTTGCGCACCTCTTTTACGAGCTTGTCACGTCCATCGGCGTTGACAAATTTCTCAAGATCAGTAGCCATTCGTTTCTCTCCCCTTCTGCGGTTATCAAGTGAATTTCTTGGGCTTGCAGCTTCAGCCTACCAATAGTGTACCAATCACGACAAGTGGTTTACCTCAACTCCACGGGAACGGACTGTTCGAAACCGGGTGCAACCGGCCCTCGGCGTAGCGCGAGATGCGAAACGGCTCCATGAGGGCGCTCTTTTCGCCGGCGATTTCCTGGGCTGCCAGCTTGCCGACACCGAGCATCTTGTAGCCGTGGTTCGAGTCGGCGATGACGTAGACATTGTCGCGGAACACATCGAACACCGGAAAGCTGTCGGGCGTGAAACAGCCCAGGCCGCCGGAGGGATCGTGGTTCTTGTAGTATTTGATCTGGCCCTCGAAACGCTTCTGGCAGTGGGCCAGCGCCGAGCACCACATGTTGATGAAATCATCGCCGACAATGAAGTCGGGGCTATCGGGGCCGTAAGGGTCTACGGCCACGTCGTCCGGCTTCTGGTCGACGACGTAAGGGGCGGCGCCGCCCTGGATGCCGCCGAAATTGAAATCGGGCTTGTAGTAGATGCCCCACATCTTGTCGGTGATCAGCGAGCCGTCGTCATCGGAAAAAAGCGGCGCATCGCTGTCGACGTGGATCACCGGCGGGAAGGAACCGTCGTTGGTCTTGTGCATGTCAGGGTCGACGCCAAGCGTGCCTTCCTCGAGGCACCAGAATTTCCACATCGGCACGTCGTCATGAACGGTGCCGTCGGCGCCCTTGATCGACACTGTCTTGGGCAGGTCGAGCATGGTCCAGAACTCGTTGACCCAGGGGCCAGCGCCGATGACCACATAGTCGCACGAGATCTTGCCCTTTTCAGTTTCCACGGCGGTTACGGCCTGGGCGCCGCTGGCGAATTCGAAGCCGGTAACGCGGGCGCCGGTGACGATCCGCACACCTTCGTTCTCCGCCTTGGTGGCGAGGCCGTACATTGCGGCGGTATTGTTGGCGTAGCCGCCACGTTTTTCATGCAGCACCGAGGTGATGCCCCTGGCCTGCCAGTCGTCGAACAGGGTCTTCATGTAGGCCAGCGCATCGGCCTCGCCCTCGATGAACTCGGACTCATAGCCAATGGCCTTTTGCTGCTCATAGATCGTCGTGACGTCCTTGCGCATGCTTTCGGGGGAAATCTGCATGTATCCGACCGGATGATAGCTGTAGGCCTTGGGATCGCTCTCCCAGACGCCGACGGAATGGGCCATCAGTTCGCGCATGGCGGGTTGGAAGTAGTTGTTGCGCACCACGCCGCAGGCGATGCCGGAGGCTCCGGCGGCGATCGCTGACTTGTCGACGATCACGATGTCCTCACCGCTGCCGCGCCCGCTCTCGCGCAGTTTCAGGGCAAGGTGATAGGCGGTGCTGAGGCCGTGAATGCCGGCGCCGATAACCACATATTTCGAACTTGTCGGAAACGCCATGTTGTCCTCACCTGACTGCTTTGCGACCGATATCCACCCCGCGCGCCCAAGTACTTGTGCCGATTTGACTTGACGGGACGCTGCCAGTTCTTAGCATGGCATAGAGGCACAAATTGGAACCAAAAGCAAACCAATATTTCGCCAAAAGAGACCAATTGCATACCAATCATCACCTTCAGGACTCATGACCGGGCCAAGCGAGAAGACAGGAAGCAACATTCTCGAAGTTCTCGAGGGCGGCAGGAGACCTACCGAAGCTTCCGATGGGCTTGGCATCGCTGTTTCCAACAGCGCCAACGCGATCACCGGCAAGTTACGCCATGCGATCGAGAGCGGCGCGTTCAGCAAGGGCGATCAGCTGCCGCCGGAGCGCCAGCTTGCGGTGGCGCTGAATACGGCCCGCTCGACGGTGCGCAAGGCGCTCGATCAGCTCGATGAGGAAGGACTGGTCGTGCGCCGGGTCGGCAGCGGGACCTATGTCAATTACAGCGGGCCGGCGCATTCGGTTTCAGAGGAAATCGCCTATCTGATCAGCCCGATGCAGCTCATCGAAACGCGGTTTTCGGTCGAACCCTACATGACCCGGCTGGCGGCGCTGCATTCGAACCAGCGCGATCTGGAAAGTTTCGAGAGCATCCTCAAGAAGATCGAGGACTGCGGCGGCGATCAGGATCTGTTCACGCGTTATGATTCCGAGTTTCACCTGGAATTGGCGCGCTGTTCGCGCAATCCACTGATGCTGCAGGTCTATCAGCTGATCAATACCGTGCGCACCGAAGCGCAGTGGAACCAGGTCAAGCGGGTGATCCTCACCGAGCAGAAGATCGCCGAGTACAACATCGAACACCGCAAGATTTTCGAGGCGCTGCGGCGGCGCGATGTCGCCGGCGCGGCCGAGGCCATGCAGACCCACCTGGAATCAGCCCGCCAGGATCTGGTTGGCGCCGAGAGCGACTGACATCTGTTGGAGTCCGGCATGAATTCGGCCCTGCTTGGCATTTCCGCCGCACTTGCCTGGGGCGCGCATGATTTCATCGGCCGGTTCACGTCGCGGCGCACTGGCGCGCTGGTCACGACATGCGGCCTGGTGATCAGCGGACTGGTTCTGCTCACCGTCTACAGTGTTGGGTCGGCTCGGGGCTGGCCCGATGCCGGGGACGCGATGCTGCTGTGTGTGCTGGCCGGCGTCAGCTATGCATTGGCGACGCTGAGCCTGTTTGCCGCATACCGGATCGGCAGCATGTCGGTGGTCTCGCCGATTGCCGGCAGCTACCCGGCGGTCGCGGTGGTGTTTGCGCTGATCGGCGGGGCGCGGCCGAGCGTCGTTGCCTGGCTGGCGATCGCTGCGGTGATCATCGGCACCCTGCTGGTGTCGATGGCCGGCAAGACGCACGAGGCTCAAGGGCATATCGAGAGCGGCAAACTCCCGCTGGTGCTGGCGCTGTCGGGCGCAACGGCGCTGTTCTTTGCGACCTCCCTGCTGGCTGGGCAGGCCGCCGCCGGCAGTGCCGACGAAATCGACGTCACCTGGTTTGCCCGGCTGTTCGCGCTTGCGGCCCTGGTGCCGTTTTTTGCGGTAAAGGGATTGCGCGGCAGCGCGCCGCTCAGCCTGTGGCCGGCGCTTGGTTTGATGGGCCTTCTCGATACCATCGCGATGCTGGCCGTTTTCGCGGCTGGAAAGCTGGCTTTTCCGGAAATGGCCATCGTTCTCGGCGGATCGTTCGGGGCTGTCGTCACCATACTGGCGCGGGTGTTCCTGAAGGAACCGGTGTCGCCGTCGCAGTGGTTCGGAATTGCCCTGATCTGTTGCGGTGCCGGGGTTTTGTCGGCAGGATATTGATCATGAAGCTGGGCAGGCAAGACCTTGAAAAATTTTCGCGCGACGGTTTCCTGATTGTCGAGGGCCTGCTGTCGGCAGACGAAATCGCCGCGGCGCGGGCGCGCTTCGAGCCGCTGTTCGGCGGTGAGTTCGAAACCGGGCTGCAACCGGACGAGTGGAACTGGCGCCAGGGCCGCGACAGCGATGCGCTGACCCGGCAAATCTGCAACGGCTGGAAATCCGACCGGACGATTGCCGGCATCGTGCTGCGGCAAGACATCGGCGAGGCGTGCGCGCGGCTGCGCGGCTGGCCGGGGGCGCGGATCAACCAGGACAACGTGATCTGGAAACCGCCGGGATCGAAGGCGCTGGGGTTTCATCAGGACGACAGCTACCAGGCCTGGATCGAGCCAAATGAAATGATGACCTGCTGGATCACGCTGGACGATACGCGGGCCGATCAGGGCACCATCGAGTATGTGCGCGGTTCGCATCGCTGGCCGCTGTCGCCGCCGATTGGCCAGTTTCACGCGCCCGACGATCCACTGGCCGACATGCGCGCCGCTGCCCGATGCGCCGGGCAAGAGCCGGACATCGTCGCCATCGAGGTGCCGGCCGGATCGGCGGTGCTGCATCATGGCCGCACATGGCATGGCTCGCGGGCAAACAGCGGATCGGCGCCACGGCGCTCGGTGATCTCCCATTGCGCATCGAGCCAGGCTCGGCACCATC
>JAHEJE010000131.1 GCA_024639035.1 Alphaproteobacteria bacterium | reverse complement strand
GTGACGCCAAGCCACATCAGCAATCCGCCAAGCACCGGCAGCGGGATGAATTGCAGCACGCTGGAGCCGTAGACCAGAACGCTGGCCGCCAACAGCGCGACAACCAGCCCGCAAATGCGCGAGTTGCCGCCGAGCCGGTGATTGAGCACCGTCGGACTGAAGCCGATATAGCCGGGAATGCCGCCGATCATCCCGGCGAAGATGTTGCCGGCCCCGGCGGCGGTGAGTTCCCGGTCCAGATCGACATCGCACTCCAGGGACAGCTCCAGCGCGCTGGCATTCATCAGCAAGGCGATCGTTCCCACGGTGAGAACCGCAAAGATCAGCGGCGACTGCTGCATCACGAACCACCATTGGATGCCGGCGGGATCTATTTTGGTGACCGCGGGCAACAGGCTTTGCGCTTCGTTCATCCTGACGACCCACCCGGCATCGACCAACGCGTCATAGGGCACGCCGATGATCCAGCACACCGCCGAGAATATGACCATGGCGGCAAGCGCCACCAACGGCACCGCCAGGACATTGGCCGAGCGCCAGATGGCGAAAATCACCGCCGCAGCCACCGCCAGCGCCGCGGCGAGCTTCAACAGGCCGGTGGTGTCGGTCAACACCGAAGGTAGAGAATTCAATGACAAATCGGGCAACGCCAGGCCGAAACCGGCCCGCAACAACAGCCATCCGGTTGCTGCCAGAAATCCGCCGATGACCGGGATCGGGGTGAAGCGGATCAGCCGGCCGAGTTTCATCTTGCCCATGATGAAGAAGAACAGGCCGGTCGCAAAGGTGGCGATCATCACCGCGGCCAGCAATGTGGAAAGCCGTGCCGTGTCTGCCAGACCTGGCGGCAGAATGGCGATGATCGATGCCAACAGCACCGAGATCGACACCGACGTCACGTCCTGCGACAGAGCGATCGAACCTCTGAGGGAGCTGAATACGGCATAGAAGATGTTGAGCAGGATGGACGAGGTCAAGGCCATCTGAAAGCCGATGGCAAACAACTCAGGCTGCTGCGGCGAAAAGATCAGCGCCGCGTGCGACGCTGTCAGCATGATCACCAGGCAGCCGGCGATCAGTCCGGCGACAATGCTTCTGCCCAGATCCGAGCCTGCCTGCGAAATCTTGCCCGGCCGAGCCTTGCGCGGCGCCCAGCGCACCGTGCCTGGGGCCGGCGCGGCGTCCTCCCGTTCACTTCCGGACATGGCGTCGTTGCTCATGGGTTGAGATCCCAAGTCGTTGCATATCCCCCTCAGCTTAACTGCAGCCTACCCGGAGTTATATGGTGAAAACCACGTTTTCCGGCTCTGGGTCATTCCACCGGCCCGTTTTCCGCATCACGGCAAAAACACAGGCGACTGCTCGTGTGGCTATCCTTGCCGGCATCGCACAGGTCATACCCGGCAGCAACCAGCCCTGACGGCTCAAGCCGCTTTTGCATCGCCGTCCAGCCGTCGGCATTGCCCTGAAATGCCGAATGCTCGCGCAACGCCCGGGTAAGTGCCGGCGAAATGTTCATCGCCGGCCACGCGGTCCACAAGACGGTAAGGTTTTCGCCCATGGCATAAACCGGATCCTTCAGTCGGGTGACATTCGGCGAGGCACAACCCTGTTCCGGCTTTTCCCCGGGCCCGCAAACCGGCAGCCCCTCCAGGCGCGCGTTCAGGCAAATCCGGTTCTCGGCCGGCAGATAATCGACAACGCCGGGCAACAGAAAATAGGTCAGCGAGGTCTTGCCGGACGGGTCGAAACGCGACGAGGCATTCCAGGTGCCGATCTTGTCCGCCGGCTCCGGATTGGCGAAGGTCTTTTGAAACAACACCGCTTTCAACAGCGCCAGATTGCCGACCTTGGCTTTGACGTAGCTGTCCTTGAAGAATCCACTGCCGCCGGTTCTGGTCGCGGACAAGTCTTCGAAGGCAATGTCGACCGCGGGTCCCATGCGGATTTCGGGCGGATCGATCAACCCCTTGAGGCCCTGCGGATGGGTGACTTCGAGCTTCAGTTGAAGCCCGATCGGCCCGTCGAAACCGGGCCACACGATGGGCTTTTCGGCATAGCCGGACACGGCCACCTTGCGCGCCTGGCGCTCGCCGTTAAATCGCTCGAACACCAGGTCTGCAACCATCAACAGATGGGCGACCACCGGAACGGCGATTACAGCCAGCCCGAGTATCGACCGTTGAAGCCGAAATCCAGAGAACATCCACCAAACCGCGCCGGCGGCCAGGCATACCCCCGCCGTGGCCAAAAACAGCGGAATGTCGCTCCATGACGATCCTTCCTTGAGGAACGGCAGGATGAGTAACAAGGCAAAGGCTGCAACAACCAGGAGGACCAGAAGTCCGAGCATCCTGAACTTGGAGCGTAATTTCATCACATTACTCCGCCGGCTGGACGGCACCCGTACCGTCGCTCAAGACGGTCTCGTTGCCCTCGTGAGGGTCATGCGGAATGAGCATTGACAACGCCAGCGATACCGCCGCCATACCGGCGCCGATCAGGAACACCGCGGAGGGCGACTGTAGCCAGATCAGGCCGAAAATCACCGGAATACCGACCGCCGCGACATGGTTGATCGAAAATGCCACCCCGGCCGTCGGCGCCATGTCGGCCGGATCGGCAATTTTCTGGAAATAGGTCTTGATGGCAATCGCCATGGCGAAAAAGGCATGATCGGCCAGATACAACCCGGCGGCGATCCACGGATTTTCGACGAACGCATAGGCGACGAACACGCCGATGAGCCCGATATATTCGCAAATCAATGCCCGTCGCTCGCCCCAGCGCACGATCAGCGACCCGATTTTCGGCGCCAGATAGAGATTGAACACGGCATTGGCCAGGAACAGGCCGGTGATCGCCGGCACCGAGAAGCCGAACTTCTCGACCATCATGAAACCGGCAAACACGATGAAGATCTGCCGCCGCGCGCCGGCCATGAACGTCAGCGCGTAGTAGAGCCAGTAGCGCGATCGCAACACCAGGTGTTTGCGCTGGACGACCTCTTCCTTGTATTGCGGGAATGCCAGCCAGACTCCGACGGCCAGCGCAATGGTCACACCGCCGGCGGCCAGATAAACCAGGTGGAAATCGAGTTCCAACCACTTCCAGGTGAGGAAAATCAGCGCATAAGCAGCAATGGTCGCGAACGACCCGACCGCCAGCAGCCGGCCCATGATCTTCGGTGCCTCGCCTTTCGGCAGCCACTGCAGGGTCAGCGATTGATTGATGGTCTCGAAATAATGAAACCCGACCGACATCACGATGGTGGTCAGGTAGAAGCCGTACTCGGTCGGGAAATAGCCGGTCGCCGCCGTGCCGACGCCCATGCACAGCAGCGCCAACAGGGCGAATTTCTGCTCACGGATGAAAAGCAGGCAAAACACTGCCGTAAACGCCAGAAACCCGGGAACTTCCCGTATCGACTGGAGGATGCCGATCTCCCGCCCGGTAAATTGCACGCCTTCGATGGCGAAATTGTTGAGCAACGCCGACCAGGTGGCAAAGGCCAGCGCATTGGCCGCTGCCATCAGCGCCAGGCAAACCGCCGGCCGCCGCCAGCCGGTGGCCGCATCCAATGGCGTGAGTGGCTTAGGGTCAGGACCCATTAATTAACGCCATTCTGCGCAGCGGATTTGCCAAGGAGGGCCCGCCTGCAGGCAAACAATGCTCGATAAGGCAAAAAGCCTTGTCTTGCGCTTGTCTTCCGGCATTCAAACCCTCCTTGGCAAACAGAATGGTGCTACTTAAAGAGTCCTGACCCTAGTCATGACAACCCGGTTCCGATCGCATTTTGACCCGAGCTTATAGCACACCCGCCTTGAATCGCATCGTCAATGAGCACAGCACCTGCGGCTCACTTGCGCGGGCCGATACCGAGACTTTGAAACTTGCCGGATGCATGCATCCGCTGCTTCTTCGATGATAACTTGCCGGAAAACCCGCCGATCCAGCTCCATTCGCCGCTGAGCTTGCCGTACTCCATTTTCGGACACCGATTCATGACCACCTTCACCCCTTTAGCCTCGGCCCGCACCGCGGCCGCATCATTGCGCACCCCGAGCTGCATCCAGATGACCTTGGGAAGCGGATCGAGCTTTAGCGCATCATCGACGATACCGCCCGCGGCATCGGCATTGCGGAAAATATCGACGATATCGATCGGCTCGGGGACGTCCGTCAGCGACCCGAGAAATTTCCGTCCACCGATCTCCCTGCCGACCTTGCCGGGATTGATCGGAAACACCCGATAGCCTTTTTCCATCAGATACATGGTGACGATGTAGGATGGTCGTACCGGATTTTCCGAAGCGCCGACCATGGCAATCGTGCGGGCCGATTGCAGGATGTCGCGAATGTAGCCGGGCGGATAACGGTCATGGTCGATGCGGCCCGGCGTCATGTCGTCCACTTCGGCTCGCGCTTGTCGATGAATGCACCAATCCCCTCTACCGCATCGTCCATCAGCATGTTTTCCACGATCACCTTGCCAGTGAAGTCGTATGCCGAATCCAGCGGCATTTCCAACTGGCGGTAGAACGCCTGCTTGCCCAGCGCCAGCACGGCGCCGGGACGTGCGGCCAGCCGCGCTGCCATGTCGTCTGCCGCCTGTTCCAGCTCGCCGGGGGCCACAACCCTGTTCACCAAGCCGGCCTGCTCGGCTTCCTCAGCACTCATCAGTTCGCCAAGCGTAAGCAGCGCCATGGCGCGCTTGCGCGCGATGTTGCGCGACAGTGCCACCATCGGCGTTGAACAAAACAGTCCGGAGTTGATGCCGTTGACGCCGAACCGTGCCTCGGTGCTGGCCACAGCCAGGTCGCAGGCCGCCACAAGCTGGCACCCGGCCGCGGTCGCGATGCCCTGTACCTGGGCGACGATCACCTTGGGATGACCGACAATCGCCTGCATCAACGTGGCACAGGCATGGAACGTCTGCTCGAAATAGGCCTTGCCGCCGTCCGCATCGCCGCGGTGAGCGGTCATTTCCTTGAGATCGTGACCGCCGCAAAATCCCGGGCCTTCGGCATCGATGATGATCGCCCTGACGGTCTTGTCCGCAGCCGCCTGTTGCAAAGCCTCCGTCAGCGCTGCCAGCATGGCCTGAGACAGCGGGTTGCGTTGCCGCGGCCGGTTGAGTGTAAGGCGCAGGACACCACCATCGACGTGCGACAGCAGCACCTGTAAAGCCGGGTCCGCCGCGCCCGCGGCATCGGTGTCCGTTGGGTTCATGGTCACTCCATTTCGTCCAGCTGCTTCAGTTTGACAGAGTATGTCGCATCTTTCATCAGCGCCCGCACCACATTCTTGTTTTCCGGCGTCGACAGCATCGCCGTCAAGCCGTCGATCATCGCCTTGCGGTCGGCCTCCGACAGGTTCGGGTCGCCGCGGACATCCTCGATCTGGGCTTTGACTTCGCCCTCATCGCCATCGAGAATGGCGCCGTAGGCAAAATCGATCGACAGGATGGCGGCATTCCACTGCGCTACCGTGTCAAAGCCGTAGCCGGCCAGATCGGCCAAGAAGTTGCGCCCCGCCTTGGCCTTGACGGTAAATGCCTCCAGCGTTTCGTACTCCAAGAGCCCGTCGTCTTCGTACTTGGCCCGCAGGTCCACCAGCGCATCGAGCGCCTTGCGGGCGATACTGTCGGTAAGTGTGATGGTCTCGATGGGTGCCCCATCACCGAGGTATGGGTTTGCATCTTCCTCAGGCATCTCGTCGGGCGACTGCGGGCCCTGAGGGCCCTGGGGTTGCTGAAAATCGAGCCCCGGCGAAAGCCCCGGTTCGCGCCATACCGGTTTGCCGACCCGCGCCGTCTCGTCGATGCGCGACTGGTCCTTGGCTGCAAGCGCGACACCGCAAGCGCTGACAACGGATATAAAAACGCTTAATCCCGCGGCACCAACTGGTATAGTCCGCACCATATCCCCCATCCGATCCGATACTCGAGATTTGAGCATAGGATGGTACCCTTGTGCTGACAAATCGGGGCAAAGGCAAGGCAATGACCCAGGCCAGGCTGAAATGGACAATTCCGCAGGTCGATGATTTCCTTCGGCGCGAATTCCCGCAAGCCTACAGCAATGGCCGCGACTATCGCATTTGCGACCTTTCGCCGGGCCGCGCGACGGTTGTGTTGAACGCCGGCGAGGATCAGTTGCGCCCTGGCGGAACGGTTTCCGGACCAACGCTGATGGAACTCGTCGATTTCGCGGTCTATGCCCTGCTGCTCGGCCACCACAAGCAAGGCGCCCGGCTCTCGGTCACCACCGGCCTGCAGATCAGTTTTTTGCGCAAGGCCGAGGCCGGCGAGCTTGCCTGCAGCGTCGAGTTGATCAAGCACGGCCGCACCCTGTCAGTGGCTGCATCGCGCATATCGCAGGTGGCAACGGGCAAACTCATTGCCCACGCCGAGGCGACTTACTATATGGCCGGCGCGGAATGAATCTCTCATTGCGGTAACATATTACCGCAAACCTAACTTACTAGAAAACAACGGTTTTCCCTGGCATCACGGTCAAATAGCAGTTGACATCGGATGTTATGCAGCGTAGATCAGGCCACCGTTCGCGCCGGCCTGGTCCGGCGCCAATGTTTTCAACCGTCCGAAGTTCAGGATTCTACTGATGAAAACCTATTCTGCACGACCCGCCGAGGTCGAAAAGAAGTGGGTGCTGATCGATGCCGAGGGCCTTATTGTCGGCCGTCTGGCGGCTCTGGTCGCAACCAGGCTGCGTGGCAAGCACAAGCCGATCTTCACCCCCCACATCGATTGTGGTGACAACGTCGTCATCATCAATGCCGACAAGGTCGCCCTGACCGGCAACAAGCGCACCGACAAGACCTACCACTGGCACACCGGTTATCCCGGTGGCATCAAACAGCGCAAAGCGCAACAGGTGCTCGACGGACGATTCCCGACCCGGGTTCTCGAAGCCGCCGTTCGCCGCATGATGCCGGGCGGCCCGCTCGGTCGTCAGCAGCTCAAGGGCTTGCGTGTTTATGCCGGCACCGAACATCCGCACGAGGCCCAGCAGCCCGAAGTGATCGATGTCGCAGGCGCCAATGCCAAGAACAAGTTCAGAGGTTAGGACCAATGGCAGAAGAACAGACCACACTTGAAGGCCTTGGCGAAGCGTTGGGGGTCACCGAGGCCGCCGAGGCCGCTCCGGCCACGCCGAAAATCGACGAACACGGCCGCTCATACGCAACCGGCAAGCGCAAGGACGCGGTTGCCCGGGTTTGGCTCAAGCCCGGTGCCGGACGCATCACCGTCAACGGCCGCGACGTCGAGAAGTATTTTGCCCGCCCTGCCCTGCAGATGATCCTGCGCCAACCACTCGAGGCGGCCGAGCGCGCAACCCAGTTCGATGTCCTTTGCACCGTATCCGGCGGCGGCTTGTCCGGCCAGGCCGGCGCCGTGCGCCACGGCATTTCAAAGGCCCTGACCTACTACGAACCGGGCCTGCGTCCGGTGCTGAAGAAGGGCGGCTTCCTGACCCGCGATTCGCGCGTCGTGGAGCGCAAGAAATACGGCCGCGCCAAGGCCCGCCGCAGCTTCCAGTTCTCCAAGCGTTAGGATCGCGAGACCCCAAGCCCGACGCCCGTCCTCAACGACGCCCCAAACCCCGGCTCACTGCGCAGCCGGGGTTCTTCATTTTACAGCGCCCTTCATCATACGGAATCACTTGACCGGATAATCGGTGCCCGGCGGCGTCAAGCCAGAGAAAACAATCGGCTTCTGAACCCAGGCGGCAGTGCCAGATAGGCACGGCGGACGAGGGGACGCAGCACCGATAGATAGATGGCGGCA
>JAHEJE010000130.1 GCA_024639035.1 Alphaproteobacteria bacterium | reverse complement strand
TGGCCGAGGCCAACGGCTGGTTCCTCACCCGCCAGTTCGAGAACCCATCCAATCCGGACGTCCATTCCCGGACCACGGCACGTGAGATCCTCGATGATTTCGACGGCAAACGGCTCGACTACTGGGTCACCGGCTTTGGCACCGGCGGCACCCTGCGCGGCGTGTCTAGGGTGCTGGCGCAAGAACGCCCGGACACCAAGGTCGTGGTCTGCGAACCCGAACTGGCGGCCCTGCTGACCAGCGGAACCGGACAGGAGCGCAACGCCGATGGCTCGCCGGCCGCCAGCCATCCCGCCTTCACCCCCCATCCGATGCAGGGCTGGAGCCCCGACTTCATTCCCAGGATCACCGGCGAAGCCGTCGACAGCGGCCTGATCAGCCAGGTGCTGACCATCGCCGGCCCCGCGGCTATGAAATGCAGCCAGGACCTGGCCACACGGGAAGGCATATTCGTCGGCATCTCCGGCGGTGCGACATTTGCCGGCGCGCTCGAGGTCTGCAAGGCGGCACCGGAAGGGTCGTCTATCCTGTGCATGCTGCCCGACACCGGTGAGCGCTACCTCAGCACACCGCTGTTCGGCGATGTCCCGGCCGACATGACCGATGACGAAGTGGCGCTGTCGCAATCGACGCCCAACTATCAGTTGCCGCCGGCAACCTGAAGTCGCCTCAGTTCTCGCGCAGGCCGAGCGCTGCTAGACCGTCCAGCATCCGGTCCATGAACTGCGGTGAGAACACCATCGCCTCGCGGACCTTTTGCTGCGTCAGATCCGGGAAATGCTCCATCAGCTTTGCAAAGGCCGCGCGGGCCTCCTCCATGTGTCCGGCCCCTACCAGCACTGGAGCCAGGCTCCGGTATATCCAGAAGGCGTGCGGCCGCTCGTGCAGCGCTCGCTGGAAATATTCAACCGCCTTGTCATAGCGTTCCGCGCCCTGATAGGCCGATGCCATGCCGACATAGGTGTTGAAAGTCAGCGGGTCGAACGGGCTCAGCCGCCGCGACTTCTCGAAATGCTCAAGCGCTGGTTCAAGCCGGTCCGCATAGGCCTCCAGCCAGCCCAGCCTGCTCCAGGTCCACGCCGCATTGGGGTCGATCGACACCGCCTTTTCGAGCAGGATCCGGGCGGTTGCGTAGTTGCGCAAAATGGTATGCACGGTTCCCAGCACCGACAGCACCAGGGGATCGTCGCCGCTCTGGCTGGCCGCCAGTTCCGCCATCTCCAGCGCCTTGGCCTTGGTGGCGTTCACGTCGTCCACCCAGTTGTAGACCGAGCGTTGGGCGTGGCACCACGCTGCCAGAGACAGCGCCAGCGGGTAGTTCGCGTCTTTCTCCAGCGCCTTGCCCAGCAATGCCAGCCCGGTTTCGGTTTCGGACTTTTCAAGCGACCACACATGCGGCATTGCCTGCATGGCGAGGTCATAGGCGCCGAGATCCTGCGGCCGTTTGCGCTTGACCCGTTCGATCTCCGCCAACCGGATCGACGGTTGCAGGGCGCCGGCCACCTGTTCGGTGATCTGGTCCTGCAGTTCGAAGACATCGTCGAGCGAGCCATCGAACTTCTTGGCCCAGACGTGCGCCGCATTTTCCGTCTCGATGAGCTGCGCGGTGATCCTGATGCGGTTGGCGGCCCGCTGCACGCTGCCCTCGAGCACATAGGACACCCCGAGTTCGCGCCGGATATCGCGAACGTTGGTCGGCTTGCCCTTGTAGGTGAACGCCGAGTTGCGCGCGATGACGAAAAACGATCGGATGTTGGCCAGTGCCGCGGTGATCGCCTCGACCACGCCGTCGGCGAAATACTCCTGCGATGGATCCCCCGACATGTTGTCGAACGGCAGCACCACAATCGACGGCTTGTCAGGCAGGGCCAGCGCCGCTGCCTGTGGCGGCCGCCCGCCTTCGGCCGGCCATTTATAGACCCGGATCGGCCGGTCGATGTTCTTCACCGTGTGATCGCCGAGGTCGGCGAACTGCGCCTCGATCCGGTTGCCGATGCTTTCCTGCACAATCGAGGAAATCGCTACGCCGCCCGGCTCGGCCAGGGTTTCCAACCGCGCTGCGACATTGATCCCGTCGCCATAGATATCGTCACCGTCGATAATGACGTCGCCGAGATTGATGCCGATGCGCAAGGTGATCGGGCTTTCCGTCCGGGCCAGTTCGCGCTGCACCTCGAGAGCGCATTCCACGGCATCGATCACGCTGGAGAATTCGACCAGGACGCCATCGCCCATCAGCTTGGCGATGCGGCCCCTGTACTGACGGACCAGCGGATCGAACTGCGTGCTGCGATGCGCCTTCAGGGCATCGAGGGTCCCGGCCTCGTCAGCCGCCATCAGGCTGGAATAGCCCACCACGTCCGCGGCCATGATCGCAGATAACCGGCGTTCCACCACGTCAGTCTCCCCATAAGCCCGTTGTCAACAGCCGCAATCGCCGCCGCAACGCCTCAGCCCGTCCATGCCCACCGGATATTCGCCGTGTAACAGATTGCACATCGCCGTGATCGCTGCACGGATAAATTGTCATCATCACAGTTGATCAAAACCTGATCAGCGCACTTTCAAGGAGACGAACCATGATCCGCAACGCAATCATCACCACCGCAATCGCCGCGGCCATCAGCGCCGGCGCCATGGGCGCAACCGCTTCCAGCGCCTCTGCCGGTGTCAAGGTCTACCTCACCCATGGTTATGGCTACGGCCACGGACACTGGGGCGGCCACGGCCACTACAACCCCTGCCGCCGGTGGCTGAAGAAGTACCGCTGGACCGGCCGCTATCGCTACCTGCGCAAGTATCGTCGCTGCATGCGTCACTACTACTAACAACAAGAGCCTCAACGGCCGAGCGACCAACAACAAGAGCCTGAATGGCCGACATCGAAACCCCGAAGGGCAACCTTCGGGGTTTCGTTTGCACGAATGCGCGTAAAAGCTACTCCTGCCAGCCGGCCAGCCGGTCGAGCCCGATCAGCTCATCGAACGTCTGCCGTGGCCGCACGATGGCGAAACGCTCGCCTGACACCATGATTTCAGGAACGAGCTGGCGGGTATTGTAGGTCCCCGACTGCACTGCGCCGTAGGCACCCGCCGTCATCACGGCGATCAGGTCGCCCGCCTCGAGCACCGGCAACTCCCGCGATCGGGCCAGATAATCGCCGCTTTCGCACACCGGCCCGACCACGTCGAACCGGGCCGTCGCCCGGCCTTGCTCCGGTGTCTTTACCGGCCAGATATCGTGATAGGCGTCATACAGCGTCGGCCGGATCAGATCGTTCATCGCCGCATCGACGATCAGGAAATTGTGCGTATCCCCCGGCTTGACATGGATCACCCGGGCGATGAGCACGCCGGCGTTGCCGGCAATCATCCGCCCCGGTTCCATGACGTATTTGCAATTCAGATCGCCCAGAGCATCCTTCACCACCGCCGCGTACTCATCCGGGTGCGGCGGCACGTCGTTGGTGCCCCGATAGGGCACACCCAGGCCGCCGCCCAGATCGACATGTCGGATCTGATGCCCGTCACTGTGCAGTTCGCGCACCAGATCGGCCATCAGCCGGTAGGCGGTCCGATAGGGTTCCAGATCGGTGATCTGGCTGCCGATGTGCATGTCGACACCTGCCACTTTCAGGCCGGGCAGATCGGCGGCCCGCCTGTACACCTCGCGGGCCCGCAAATACGGGATACCGAACTTGTTCTCCGACTTGCCGGTGGTGATCTTGGCATGGGTCTTGGCATCGACATCCGGATTGACCCGGATCGACACCACCGCCTGCGAGCCCAGGCGGTCGGCGATTTCGCTGAGCAGGCCCAGTTCCGGTTCTGATTCGACATTGAAGCACGACACCCCGTGCTTGAGCCCCAGCGCCATCTCGCGCGCCGTCTTTCCGACCCCGGAAAACACGATCTTGCGACCGGAAATGCCAAGCGCGATGGCCCGCCGCAACTCGCCCTCCGAGACCACATCGACACCGGCCCCCAGATCGGTCAGCGTCTTGATCACCGCCTGGTTCGAATTCGCCTTCATGGCATAGCAGATCATGTGATCGGTGCCGGCAAACGCCTTCGAAAACACCTCGTAGTGCCGCTGCAGCGTTGCCGTCGAGTAGCAATAAAACGGCGTGTCGACGTCTTCGGCCAGCGTATGCAGGCTGACGTCCTCGGCATGCAGAATGCCGTCCTTGTAGGTAAAATGATGCATCGCTAGGAAACCGCCGGGACCGTTATTCCGTCTTTCCGACAACCGGGTCGAGAATGAACGGCGGGTCGGCGTCCGGATCGTTCTGCGCGCCCGGCGGCGGCTCCAGCGGTCCGCGCGCGCCGCATCCCGCGACCAGGATCGCCACGCCGATCACTCCCAACAGCTTTGCCAATCGCGACATGTCCAACAACGCCCGTTATCGTTTCCGCACAAAAGCACCCCCGGCCGGCGAACTCAAGAGATCTTTGCCGCCGCCGTTCATCCACACGGCGCATCAGCAATGATCGCCTCGAAGGCCGTGAGGGTAATGTTCGCACCGCACATTACCACACCGACCCGCTCGCCGGGTGCCGGCCGGTAGTGTCTGGCGATGAGCGCGGCCAGCGCCGTCGCACCGCCCGGCTCGGTGACCAGGCGCAGATTGTCCCACAACCAGCGCTGGGTCCTGCGGATGTCGGCATCGGCCACCAGCAGCGAGCCGCCAACATGCTCCTGGACAATCGGGAACGGCAGCGCGCCGGGCATTGAGGCCCCGAGCGAATCGGCCGCCAGTCCGCCCGGGGTAATCGTCTGGCGCACCCCGGCAGCGAGCGAGGCGTGGAACGTCGGGCACCCCTGGCTTTCGACCGCGATCACCTTGACCCGCCCGCCGTACCAGGCTGCCATACCGCCGATCAGTCCGCCGCCGCCAACAGCCACCAGAACCGTATCGAGATCGCCCGCCTGCTGCTCAAGCTCCAGGCCAAGCGTGCCCTGACCGTTCAGGGTCGCCTCACTGTCGTAGGCATGCACCGTCATCGCGCCATGTTCGGCGATAAACGCATCGCACAGCGCCAGTGCATCCTTGTAGTGTTCGCCCGCGACCACGACGTCCGCACCGTACCGCTTGATCCGTTCGAGCTTCGCCGCCGGAGCGCCTTGCGGCACGAAAACATGCGCCGCGATGCCCAACTGCTCGGCCGCGTAGGCAACCGCAGCGCCGTGATTGCCGCCTGAAGCCGCGGCAACGCCGCCCTCCGGCACTTCGGCTCCGGCAAGATTGGCAAAGGCGCCGCGGGCCTTGAACGACCCGGAATGCTGCAACAGCTCCAGCTTCAGGCACACCGCCGCGCCGACGCCGGGCACAGCCACATCGACCACCGGCGTCTTGCGGATATGGTGTTCGATCCGCCGGTGGACCGCACTGATCGATGTCTGCGAAATTGTGCTCACGCCCTGGTCCCCCTTGCAGACTCGCTCTCAGTTCCCGGCCTATTCTGCGGTACGGTCGAGCGACAAGTTGCGACGACGTCGTTCATTCCGCAATCCCCCTGTGCACCATTAGCGGTGCGACCTCGCCGAGGCTTTCCAGGGCCGGTGCCACCGTCAGCACCGCGCTGCCCTCGCTCGCCGCCACCACGTGGTCAACCTGCGCCACCGCCAGGCCAAGCGCCTCGCCGGCACTCGCTCCTCCCACCAGACCCGCAAGAAACAGACCGGCCAGGAGATCGCCCGTGCCATGCGGCACCTTACTGCGTCTCGCCGTTGCAACCCAATCGACCGACCCTGCCTGAATTACCGCTGTCACCAGCTCATCTGCCTGTCCCGTGCTGATCGATGTGCCCAGAACCGTCGCCGGCGCCAGGGTGCCGGCAGCCCGCTCTGCCGCCGCCAGACCGTCGACCGCCATCCCTGCCAGCCATTCCAGCTCGAACCGGTTGGGACACACAACATCGGCCAGCCCGGCAAGCTCATCCTTGATCGCCGTCGCCACCGCATCGGCCACATAGAGACCGGTATGGTCGTCGCCCAGGATCGGATCGCACAGATAGATGCACGACGGGTTTCGCCGCTTTACCGCCCTGATCGCCCGCGCAACCACCGACACCTGCTCGGCGGAAACGAAATAGCCGGTCAGAATGCCGGCGCATCGATCCAGCCAGCCGTTGTCGATCAGCCGCCCCAACATCGCCGCCAGCATATCTGCCGGCATCGCCATCGCCGTCGGCGGGCCGAAACCGGGATGATTGGACAGCACCACCGTCGGCACCCCGAGCACGCTGATGCCCGCCCGTTCAAGCGCCGGAATCGCCACCGCATTGCCGACCCCGCCGAACGCCACCTGCGAGGAAATGCACAGCACCGTCGGCGCTCTTGAGGTTGCTCCCATCATCGCTGGTTTATCTCACCTGACCCCTCATCGGACAATGGTCGAATAGGCAAACAATAACATTGACGAGTCTGTTGCCCGGTTGGCATTGTGCGCTGCGAAATCCGCCGGCCGCGCGCCGGTCGCAGTGCAATCAGGGGAAATGACCATGCAGATTCGCCCACGGCGCAGCGTCTTGTACATGCCCGGCATCAACGAACGCGCACTGGAAAAAGCCAAGACCATTGCCGCCGACAGCCTGATCCTCGACCTTGAGGACAGTGTTGCCCCGGATGCCAAGAAACAGGCCCGCGAGCTGGTTCTTCAGGCCATCAGGGGCGGTGGCTACGGCAACCGCGAACTGGTGATGCGCGTCAACGGCCTGGAAACCCCGTGGGGCGCCCGCGACCTCTCCGCTGCAGCAACCTCCGGCGCCCATGCCGTCCTGCTGCCCAAGGTTTCGCGCCCCGGCGACATCATCTCCTCCAACAAGGTCCTGCAGGCCGCCGGCGCACCTGCCAGCTTGCAGATCTGGGCGATGATCGAAACCCCGGCCTCGATTCTCAACATCCGCGAGATCGCCGAGGTCGGCGGCATGCGCGATGTCAATCTGACCTGCTTCATTCTCGGCACCAACGACCTGCTGAAGGAAAGCCGTGCGCTCGCCCATGACAACCGCGTTGCCGTCATCCCGTGGCTGGCCATGACCGTCGCCGCCGCCCGCGCCTTCCAGCTCGACGTCATCGACGGCGTCTACAACAACTTCCGCGACGAAGACGGTCTGCGCGGTGAATGCGAACAGGGCCGCACCCTCGGCATGGACGGCAAGACGCTGATCCACCCGTCCCAGGTCGCCCCGTGCAACGACATCTTCTCGCCGTCGGAAAGCGAGGTCGACTGGGCCCGCCAGATCATCGCCGCCTTCGCCGAACCGGACAACGCCGGCAAGGGCGTCATCACCATCAACGGCCGCATGGTCGAACGTCTGCATGAGGTTATGGCCCGGCGCACGGTGGCCATTGCCGATGCCATCGCCGTCGCCCGGGACCAGGCTGCATGACTGCACCCAAGACCAACCCCGGCAATTTCTTCGAGGACTTCCGCGTCGGCCAGATCATCCGCCACGCCACCCCGCGCACGGTCACGGCAGGCGATGTCTCGCTCTACACCGCCCTCTACGGCACCCGTTTTGCCGTCCAGTCGTCCGACGCCTTCGCCAGGGCCATCGGCTACCCGCAGGCGCCCGTCGACGACCTGCTGGTCTTCCACATCATCTTCGGCAAGACGGTGCCGGACATCTCGCTCAACGCCATCGCCAATCTCGGCTATGCCGATTGCCGCTTCCATCGCGCGGTTTATCCGGGCGACACTCTGTCGACCGTCTCAGAGGTGATCGGCGTCAAGCAGAATTCCAACGGCAAGACCGGCGTCGTCTATGTCCGCTCCACCGGCTCGAACCAAGCTGGCGAAACGGTGCTCGACTATGTCCGCTGGGTGATGGTGCGCAAGCGCGACAACGCTTCATCCGCCCCGGACCCGGTCATCCCGGACCTGCCGGCTGCCGTCGACGTCGAA
>JAHEJE010000129.1 GCA_024639035.1 Alphaproteobacteria bacterium | reverse complement strand
GCCGCGACCTGCCGGAGCCGCTGGCCGAGCCGTTGCTGGACCTGCGTATCGATACGGCAACCGCTCAGGCCTTTACCGTGAAGGCCGGAGAATATTTCCAGGTCCTCGACGTCGATGGCCGGCAGTGCTCGGACCTGCAATGTTTTTCGCTGCGCAAGCTCGACAAGGGCATCGTTCATCCCCTAGACCCGACCACCACGCGCACCCTGGTCGGCGTCGGTTATCCTGCCCCCGGCCTGCCGTCCAAGGCATTTGACACCGGTTTTGAGCCGCTTGTGGAAGTTGTACGCGACACCTGCGGGCGCCACGATGCCTTCGGTCTCGCCTGCACCAACCGCTACTATGAGGACATGGGGTATTTCGGCCACGCAAATTGCTCCGACAATTTCAACGCGGCAATGCAGCCGTACGATATCGGCGAGCGCCCCGGCTGGATGGCGCTCAATCTGTTCTTCAACACCGGCATCGACGATACCAATGCATTCTTCTTCGATGAACCCTGGTCGCGGCCCGGCGACTATGTTCTGTTCAAGGCACTGACCGACCTGGTCTGCCTGACCTCGGCCTGCCCGTGCGACATCGATGCCGCCAACGGCTGGGAACCGACCGACATACATGTCCGCACCTACGCGGCCAAGCAATTTTTCTCAAGAGCAGTGGCTTTCAGAATGACACCCGATGCAGACCCTCAGATGACCCGCGAAACAGGCTTTCACGCAAGTTTCGCCAAACACACCCGCGATTTCGTCGAATACAAGGGCTTCTGGCTGCCCAACAGCTTCCACGACGACGGCCCGATCGGCGAATACTGGGCCTGTCGCGAGAAGGCCGCCATTATCGATCTTTCGCCTTTGCGCAAGTTCGAGATCACCGGCCCGGATGCCGAGGCCCTGATGCAGTACACCATGACCCGCGACATCAGAAAGCTGTCGACCGGCCAGGTGGTCTACACCGCCATGTGCTACGAACACGGCGGCATGGTCGATGACGGCACCGTGTTCCGTCTCGGCCAGGACAACTTCCGCTGGATCGGCGGTGACGAATACGGCGGTGAGTGGCTGCGCCAGCAGGCCGAACGGCTCGGCCTCAAGGCCTGGGTCCGTTCATCGACCGACCAGCAGCACAATGTGGCCGTTCAGGGTCCCGCCAGCCGCGATATTCTCAAGGATATCATCTGGACGCGGCCGGATCAGTCGACGGTGGAGGAGTTGGGGTGGTTCCGTTTCACCATCGGCCGCTTGGGTGATTTCGAGGGCCCTCCGGTCCTGGTATCGCGCACCGGCTATTCCGGCGAATTGGGATACGAGGTCTTCTGCCACCCCTCGAACGCCGCCGAAATTTTCGATGCCATCTGGCAGACCGGCAAACCGCATGGCCTGCGGCCGGCCGGCCTTGCCGCGCTCGACGTTCTGCGTATCGAGGCCGGGCTGATCTTCGCCGGCACCGAGTTCGACGATCAGACCGATCCGTTCGAGGCCGGCATCGGCTTCACCGTGCCGCTCAAGTCGAAGGAGGATGACTTCATCGGCCGCGAGGCATTGCTCCGCCGCAAGGCGCATCCGCACAGGAAACTGGTCGGGCTAGAGATGGGTGGCGATGACGTCGTGTCCGGCGGTGATTGCATCCACATCGGCCGGGCTCAGATCGGCGAGGTGACCAGCGCCTGCCGCTCACAGATCCTGCGCAAGACCATCGCGCTCGCCCGGCTCGATGTGAGCCATGCCGAGCCGGGCACCGATGTGGAGGTCGGCAAGCTTGACGGCCACCAGAAACGCTTGCCGGCGACGGTTGTCGCCTTCCCGCATTACGACCCGCAAAAGACCCGGGTGCGTTCTTGAGCGCTGGCGCCGCTTTACACAACGCCCAGTTCGGCCTTGCGCTTGTTGGCCCATGAGCCGATCAGGCGGTCGCCGACGATGCCGAGGCTGGCGATGCCGAGGCCGGCCATCACGCCGCGCCCGGCGTCGCTGGTCGGCAGCGCCCGGTAGATTTCCTGGCCCAGATCCTGCCCGCCGATCAGTGCGGTAATTGCAGTCATCGCCAGCGCCATCATGATTGTCTGGTTGATGCCGAGCATGATTTCGGGGATCGCCACCGGCAGTTCGACCTTCCACAAGCGTTGCCACGGCGTTGCACCGCTCATGGTCGCCGCCTCGATGGTCACCGCCGGCACCTTCTTCAGCCCGAGATAGGTGAAGCGGATCGCCGGCACCGTGGCATAGGGAATGATGGCGAAGATAATCGCCAGTTCACCGACCCGGAACAGCATGATCGCCGGCACCAGGTAGATGAACGACGGGAAGGTCTGCAGCGTATCGCAGATCAGCATGACGACCCGCGCCACCCGTTCCGAGCGGGCACACCAGATACCGAGCGGCACCCCGATCAGCACGCAGATCACCAGGGCCGAGGTGACGAAGTAGAAGGTCGTGACCGAGTAGGACCAGTTGCCGACGGCGAGGATGACGAAGAACAGCAGGCTCACATTGAGCGCAGCCAGCTTCCACCCGCCCATCCTGTGACTGACAACACCGATGACGCCGATCACCACCGTCCAGGGGATCAGATGATAGAAATCGCGCATCGGGATCAGCGTGTAGACGGTCAGGAAATCGCGGATAGGTTTGATGAAATCGATCATCGCAAACGTCACCGCCTTGATCGACTTATCGAGCTCCAGCGCATCCCTGTTGTCGAACAGCAGATAGTCGCGACCCAGCGTCGAGGCATGTGAGGTGATGTAAGCGGCGATGATCGAGGCAACCAGCACGCCGGCAAACACGATCAGATGGGCATGGCGTTCCCAGAAGCTCTGCTCGTCGTGATGCACATAGTCGGAAGACCGCCGCGCATAGGCCTGGGTGATCTGGTCGAGCACCACCGCCATCAGCACGATGGCAGCACCCTGCATGGTGGCAAAGCCGAGCTTGAGCTGCTGCAGCGAGAACAGCAGCTTGTGGCCCAGTCCCTGAGCACCGACCAGCGAACAGATGACCACCATCGCCAGCGTCTGCATGATCACCTGGTTGAGGCCGAGCAGCAGCGTCTTCTGGCCGGACGGCAATTGCACCTTCCACAACAGTTGCCGTGGTGTGCAGCCGCTCATGCGGCCCGATTCGGTGATATCGCTCGGCACCGTCTGGATCGCCAGGATCGTACACCGCGCCATCGGCGGCATGGCGAAGATCATGGTGGCGATCAACGCCGGCACCTGACCGGCGCCGAACATCACCACGACCGGAACCAGATAGGCCAGATGCGGCGTCGCCTGCATCAGGTCGAACAGCGGCGTGATGATCTTTGCCGCCCGTTCCGAGCGCGTCACCCAAACCCCGAGCACCAGACCGAGAATGGCCGAGAACGGCACGGCGACCACCACCAGCGAGAACGTCTTCATGGATTCGCGCCACAGGCCGGTGAACGCCAGATAGGACATGCACAGCGTCACGATGATCGCCAGCCGCCAGCCGCCGGCCCAATGGCCGAAAATGCCAAAGCCCAGCACAACGGCAATCCACGGGAACGCGCGAACCCGGTTGCTGCCGGTCATGGATTGCAAGATATCCGCCGGCCACTGCGACACCCCGATGAGCGCCTGCGGCTCCATCCAGGCATCGATCCTGAGCGACTTTGTCAGGCTCTGCAGGATCAATGGCAGACCATCGATGGCAACGACGGCCAGAATTGCCGCGGCCACGATCAGGGCGGTCTTCAAATCGCGCGAGCGATACACGATGACCGCGGCCACCGCTGCAATTGCCTGCCAGATCACCGGCAACAGCTGGTGGGTCTTGGCGCCCTTCCACAACAGAAACTCCGACCAGATCAACGGCTGTTTGATCAACCAGGAAATCGTCCGGGTCAACTGCTTGACGGTAAACAGGCCGAACGTCGCCTGTTTGTCGAGCCAGACAAAGAATGCACTTATCTGCGCCTTGACCGGGATCACCCATTCCGCCGGCCACGCCCGCGCCCAGTCGAACACCACAGCCAGAGCGATGCCGATCAGCCCAACAATGATCGCATGCACGACGACGGAATCGCGCTGGAACAGGCGCGCAAGCCAGCTCTCCTGGCGGATTTCCGGCGCCGCGATGGTCATATTTCCGTCTCCGAGAACAGCGCCGTCGTGATGCGCTCGCGCGACAGCTTGCCGACGACAACACCCTCGTCATCAATCACCGGCACCGGGGTCGAGGAGTTGAGAACCTGTTCGGCAACCTTGCCGATCTTGTCCTTGACGTGGATCGAGGCTTTCGAAGTCTTCGACCTGCCGTCGGTCTTGTCCATCACCGCACCCACCGACACGATTCGGTCACGCGGCGCGTTGCGGGCAAACTCGGCGACGTAGTCATCCGCTGGATGCAGCACCATTTCCTCAGGCGCACACAACTGCACCATGCGCCCGTCCTTCATGATGCCGATGCGGTCGGCCAGTTTGGTCGCCTCCTCGAAGTCGTGGGTGATGAACACGATGGTCTTTTTCAGCAATCTCTGCAGCCGGATGAATTCATCCTGCATTTCCGCCCGGATCAGCGGATCGAGAGCCGAGAACGGTTCATCGAGGAACCACACATCCGGTTCCACCGCCAATGAACGGGCGATGCCGACGCGCTGCTGCTGGCCGCCGGACAACTCGCGCGGATAATAATTCTCCCGGCCGCCCAGCCCGACCAGATCGATCATTTCCTTTGCGCGCGCCATGCGCGCTGCCGTATCGACGCCTTGCACCTCCAGCGGAAAAGCCACGTTCGACAACACGTCGCGGTGCGGCAGAAGGCCGAAATTCTGAAACACCATGCCCATCTTGTGGCGCCTGAGTTCGATCATTTCGGCTTCGTTGGCGGCCAGCAGGTCGCTGCCCTCGAAGATGATCGTGCCGGCAGTGGGGTCGTTCAGCCGGGTGATGCAGCGGATGATGGTCGACTTTCCGGATCCGGAAAGTCCCATGATGATCAGGATTTCACCGGCATGCACATCGAAAGACACATCGCGGACGGCGCCGATATAGCCTTCGTCGATGAACGCCTCACGGCTCGGATTGCCGCCGTGCCGGTCGAGAAAAGCCTTGGGATCTTCCCCGAACACCTTCCACACGTTGCGGCATTCGATCATCATTTCCTGTGACATCCTGCCCCTCCCCAAAGGCTGTCAAGCTGCGGGTTGCCCGCGTGCCATCATGACCTACATCGATGACAAAAGACAGAGGGCCGGACGCGATGTATCATCGTCCGGCCCCCTCGTTCTCGTTCTGGCACATCACCAGGAAAACTGGCTTACATGCCCTTCCACTTGGCGATGACGTCAGCGTTGTCGGCAATCCACTTGTCAGCGGCTTCTTCCGTCGTCATGCCGTCGACATCGACCAGCAGCGATGCTGCAGCAATCTGGGAATTGTTGAAGTTGACGTTCTGAATCACTTTCCAGGCTTCTGGCCATTTCTCTGCAAAGCCTTCCCAGGCGGCCTTCTTCAGCCAGCCCGAGCGCGGCGCACCGCAATCGTTGACCATGTCCGGGTTGCTGCCCCAGGACGGATCATTGGCGCATTTGTCGCCCTCCGGCTCGGGGAAATCGATGAACATGCCCTCATACTTCGCTTCGATGTAGTTCGGTGTCCAGTTGAACAGGACGATCGGCTCTTTCTTGGCCACTGCCGCATCAAGCTCGGCCCAAAGGGTCGCGGCCTGACCAACGTTGATCGCCACGAAATTCATGCCGAGAGCTTTCACCCGCTCTGCATAGTTCTTGCCCCAGTCGGCCGGTGGACCAACGAAGCGTCCTTTCGGGGCAGTCTCGGCCACGGCGAAGATCTCGGCGCATTTGTCAAGCGCCTTCCAGTCCGGCAGGCCCGGGCACTTGTCGGCAACATACTGCGGCACCCACCATTCCTCGCGGGTCACTGCGTCGTGCGTGCCGGCATCGATCATGCCATCTTCTGCAGCCGCCTTTTCAAAAGCCGCCTTCATCGATCCTTCCCAGGCCTCGACCTGGAAGTGCATGTCGCCATCGGCAATGGCCTTGAATTGAAGCTGGGAGTCGGATGGGGCGAATTCGACCGTATAGCCCATGCCCTCCAACACTTTGCCGACCACAGTCGACAACACCAACTGGCTGGTCCAGTTGTTCTGCACGATGATGATGGGGTCGCCGGACTCCGGCGCCGCGGCCTCGGCCGGCGACAGGTTGACGCTTGCCACGCAGGCCGCCAGCGCCAGGGCCGCGGTCGTCCCGAGTAATTTTTTGATCATATTCGTTCCTCCCATGAAAGTCGGTTGTATCGATGCGCCGGTCCGGATTGCTTGTGCATCGGCGGTGTTTTTTGCTCGGCGTACGGCGGGCAGTGTACGGGCAAAGGTCATCGACATCAACAAAATTGCACCCAATTGGACACCAATTGACCAATTGCAGGCCAATTTGAACTGATTCTGAAATAGGAATTGCCGGGTCCGGGCGCGGGTGGTCAGGAGTGCAACTGATGCTCAGCAACCAGTTCGGCCATGTTCTTGAAGTGGAAATCAATCCGGTAGTCCCCGGGCGGCGGCATGGTGGCGCCGCAGCCGGAGGCATCGTGGCGCCGGTCAATCCATGCCGTGGCCAGGCCGAACTGCGTTGCCTGCACGTGATCGTGGAACAGGCTCTGGGCGGTGTGCAGGATGTCTTCGGGCGCCAGGCCGAAGTCGCCCTTGGCCCGCGACAGGAGGAATTCGAAGTTGCGCGGTGAGGGTTTGTAGCTGCCGACATCCTCCGCCGTGTAGATCGCGTGCCATGGCTCGCCAAGACGAAGGTCGGAGCCGCGATAACTGGCCCGGTCGCAGTTGGTCAGGGTGATCAGCGTGTAGTGCTGGCGCAGGTAGGCCAGGGCGTCGCGAGCATCGTCGAAGGCTGGCCAATCCTTGACCGATTGGCCGAACGCCTCTGCCTCGGCAGCATCGGCATCAATGCCCCAATCTGCCGCAAGCTGCAAATAGACCGAAGACAGCAGCGCGCTATAGATCATCTGCGGTGTTGCTGCCTGCTGGGCGGATTCGGTTCTGGCGAAGGCCTCCAGCACCTGATCGCGCGTCGGCGCGGCCGGATGCCTTTCGAGCAGCGGTGACAACGCATTGAAAATGCCGCTCTCCCAGTCGATCAGCGTTCCGTACGTATCGAAGGCCAAGGCCTTGTAGTCATGCAGTTGTTTCATCGGCTCTCCGGTCAAAACAGATGGTGTCAGTCAGGCTGGGTTGCGGCCCCAAGCAAGCTCTCATCCGGCAGCGACCTGATTTCGCGGGTCGTACTGATCGTGCCGTTGCCGGCGTAGGCTTCATGGTTCGCCTCGATCGCATCCAGGTCATACAGGTAGTTGACCATCATGCCGGCGGACTGCCTGTAGCCCTTTTCCGAGGTATCCGCCATCCAGTGGATGTTTTTCAGACTGGCCCCATTGCCGAGGTGGAAGCGGGCCACGGCATCGACAGGCTGGCCGTCGCTGCGCTGTACTTTCAGGAAATAGTATGCGGCAAGCGAGCGCAAGTCGGCCTTGTGGCGCTCCGCAGCGCCGTCGCCTTGATTGAGCGCCGCCCGAATTCGGGCCAGCTTCGTGTCCGGGTGTTCAGCGGATCTGGCATCGAGCCAGGCCATGAAACCGGGTATCGGCGACAAGGTGGCAAACGTGCCGAGCCTGCCGAGGTCGCTGGACAGGTCGCGGGCCACCTGTTTGATCAGGAAACTGCCGAACGAAACCCCGCGCAAGCCCTTCTGACAGTTCGAGATGGAATAGAACACAGCGGTATCGGCCTGTGCCGGATCGACAGCTTCGCGGCCCTCGGCGAGCAGGGCTTGTATTGAGCTGGGAATGCCCTTCGTCAGTGCCACTTCGACAAAGATCAGTGGCTCATTGGCCATCGCGGGATGGAAAAAGGCGAAGCAGCGCCGGTCGGCCGGCTGCAGCCGGCGCCTCAGATCATCCCAGTCATTGATCGCATGCACGGCTTCAT
>JAHEJE010000128.1 GCA_024639035.1 Alphaproteobacteria bacterium | reverse complement strand
AGGATGACATCGATGCCGGGATCGCGCTCATCGCCGAATTTCACGCCGCAATCGATCATCAGCCAGCGGCGGCGGGCATCGGTGCCGGTGCCGTACAGGTACATGTTCATGCCGATTTCGCCGGCCCCGCCGAGCGGCAGATAAAGCAGTTCGGAGCCGCGCGCGCGGCGCCGCTTTCGGTGCGTGGTGTTGGCCATCTTTCCCCCCGGCCTGTCGATCACTCCAGTGCTGTACTCACCACTTCCCCAGAGTGGAACGATCGTTTTTTGCCATCGGCCTGTTCTAGCACGAGAGCACCGCTCGAAGTCAATCCGGCGAAGCGGCCGGCGATCTGGTCGGACCCGACGGTTATCCGCATTGGCCGGCCGAGCGGCCAGGTGCGCGCCATCCAGGCTGCCGCCACCTCATCGAAGCCCCTGCCCTCGGCCCAGACCGACAGCCAACGGTCAAAGCCCCGTGCCAGGCTTTGCAATGCGGCATCCGGCGTGGCGCCGGCAGCACCGTGGGCTGCAACGCAGGTGGCGCCGTACCGGGTATCGTGCGGGGCATGGGCCAGATTGACACCGCAGCCGACCGCCAGCCGCAGCCGGCCGTCGGCGCCGGGGCCGAGGCTTTCACTCAGCACACCGGAGATCTTGGCGCCGTCGAGCAGCACGTCGTTGGGCCATTTGAGCAGCAGTGCCGGGCCGGGCAAAAGCTCACCGATCATGCCGTGGATGGCCAGGGCAGCCAGGAACCCCAGTTGCGGCGCCGTCGCGGCAGCGACCGGCAGGGTCAGCAGCAGGGTGGCATAGAGATTGCCCGGTCTCGACACCCAGTCGCGACCGCGCCGGCCGCGGCCGGCGGTCTGCTGGCGGGCCCAGATCCACAGCGGACCGGTCTCGCCTTCAGCAGTCAGGCGCGCGGCATGGGCGTTGGTGGAATCGACAGCGTCCAGGGCGACCAGCCGGTAGCCGTCAGGCAGAACGGGCAAACCGGGTTGGTTCGCAACATTCAAAAAAGCGAACTCGCCGCGGTGTGGGCGACACTCCACACCGGCCGGGCGATCAGCACGAAGCCGACCACGAACACGCCGGCGGTCATGATCACCACGCGCAGCTCGAACGGCGTCTTGTCGTAGGCATCGACAGGTTCGTCGAAATACATCACCTTGACGATGTTGAGGTAGTAGTAGGCCGAGACCACGCTGGCGACTACGCCGATCACCGCCAGCCAGATCAGGCCGGCCTTGATGGCGGCGAGGAAGACGAAATACTTGCCGAAGAAGCCGGCAAGCGGCGGAATGCCGGCGAGCGAGAACATCAGCATGGCCAGCACGAAAGCCATGCCCTTGTGGTTGGTGGCCAGACCGGCCAGGTCGCTGATCTCTTCAAGGGCGGTGCCCTTGCGGCGCATCGCCAGCACGCAGGCGAAGGTTCCCAGCGTCATCACCAGGTAGATCGCCATGTAGATGACGACACCGCGCACACCCTCCTGGTTGCCTGCCGCCAGTCCGACCAGGGCATAGCCCATATGACCGATCGACGAGTAGGCCAGCAGCCGCTTGATGTTGCTCTGGCCGATGGCGGCAAAGGCGCCGAGCACCATCGAGGCGATGGCGATGAACACGATCACCTGCTGCCATTCCGCCGTGATGGCGGGAAAGGCGTCGAGCATGGTGCGCACGAAAACCGCCATGGCGGCGAGCTTGGGGGCAGCGGCAAAGAATGCCGTGACCGGGGTCGGCGAGCCCTCGTAAACGTCCGGCGTCCACATGTGGAACGGCACCGCGGAGACCTTGAAGGCCAGGCCGGCGATCAGGAACACCAGGCCGACGGTCACGCCGACATTCATGCCAGGTGCCGTGAGCACCGATCCGATGGCCTCGAACGAGGTCGAACCGGCAAAGCCGTAGATCAGCGAACAGCCGTACAGCAGCATGCCGGAAGACAGGGCGCCGAGGACGAAGTATTTCAGGCCGGCCTCGGAGGAGCGCGCCGAGTCGCGGTTGATCGCGGCCACGACATAAAGCGCCAGCGACTGCAACTCGAGACCCATGTAAAGGGCGATCAGATCGCGGGCGGAAATCATCGCCATCATGCCCAGGGTGGCGAGCAGGATCAGCACCGGATACTCGAAGCGGTCGATCTTCTCCAGCTTCATGAAGTGCGACGACAGCATGATCGCCACTGCGGATCCGAACAGCACCAGGATCTTCATCACCCGGGCGAAACTGTCGACCACGAAGGCGCCGTGGAAGGCGGTCTGGGTGGCGCCCATGGCCAGCAGCAGGATCACCGCCGTGGCGGCCAGCACGAACAGCGAGAGGGTGTTGACCACGTCGCTCGACGTGCGGCGGCTGAACGCACCCAGCATCAGCAGGGCCATGGCACCGACGGCCAGGAAAATCTCCGGGAGTGCGGCGACGGCGTCTGCGGCTTGAAAGATTTCGACCATGAGCTATGCGCCTGTCTGACTAGTTCACCACGGCCGCCTTGACGGCCTTTGCACTGTTGATACCGGCCTCGACCTGGTTCACCAGGTTGTCGACCGACACCGCGAAGAGATCGAGGATCGGCGTCGGGTAGACCCCGTAGAAGATCGTCAGCACGACCAGCGGCAGCAGACATACCGCCTCGCGCGGTGTCATGTCGGCGATCTTCCTCAGATTGTCGCGCTCGATGGTGCCGAACACCACCCGGCGGTAGAGCCACAAGGCATAGCCGGCCGACAGGATCACGCCGGTGGTGGCAAAGAACGCCACCCAGGTGTTGGCCTTGAAGGCGGCCAGCAGGGCCAGGAATTCACCGACGAAGCCGGACGTCCCCGGCAGGCCGACGTTGGCCATGGTGAACACCATGAACACCATGGCATAGGCCGGCATTCGGTTGACCAGCCCGCCATAGGCGGCAATCTCGCGGGTGTGCATGCGGTCGTAGACCACGCCGACGCACAGGAACAGGGCGCCGGAGACGAGGCCGTGCGAGATCATCTGGAACATGGCGCCGTCGATACCCTGCTTGTTGAGGGTGAAGATGCCCATGGTGACGAAGCCCATGTGGGCGACGGACGAATAGGCGATCAGCTTTTTCATGTCCTCCTGCATCAGCGCGACCAGCGAGGTGTAGACGATGGCCACCACCGATAATGCGAACACCAGCGGGGCGAACATTTCAGAGGCCGAGGGGAACATCGGCAATGAGAACCTGAGGAAGCCGTAGCCGCCCATCTTCAACAGGATCGCCGCCAGGATCACCGATCCGGCGGTCGGCGCCTCGACGTGGGCATCGGGCAGCCAGGTGTGCACCGGCCACATCGGCATCTTGACGGCAAACGAGGCAAAGAACGCCAGCCACAGCCAGGTCTGCATCTCGGCCGGCAGATTGGAATTCTTCAGCAGTTCGGCAATGTCGGTGGTGCCGGTCTGCCAGTAGATCGCCATGATGGCGAGCAGCATCAGTACCGATCCGAGCAGCGTATAGAGGAAGAACTTGAAGCTGGCATAGACCCGGCGCGCACCACCCCAGACGCCGATGATCAGGAACATCGGAATGAGACCCGCCTCGAAGAACACATAGAACAGGAACAGGTCGAGGGCGCAGAACACGCCGATCATCAGCGTTTCCAGCACCAGGAACGCGACCATGTATTCCTTGACCCGCTTTTCAACGCCCCAACTGGCGATGATGCAGATCGGCATCAGGAAGGCGGTGAGCACGACGAACGGCAGTGAAATGCCGTCGACGCCCATGCGGTAGGCGCTCGGGCCGATCCAGGCATAGTGCTCCTCGAACTGGAAACCGGCGGTGGAGGGATCGAACTCGCTCCACAGGAACAGCGCCACGGCGAAGTTCACCAGCGTGCCCGACAGCGCGGTCATGCGGATGTTGCGCACGGCGATCGCGTCATCGCCGCGGTTGACGAGAACGAACAGCGCGACCAGCAGCGGCAGGAAGGTAACGACGGACAGTAACGGCATCAGTGCGCCCCCCCGATCACGAAGTATGTCACCAGGATCGCAATCCCGATCAGCATGGCAAAGGCATAGTGGTAGACAAAGCCGGTCTGCAATCTGACGATCCGGTTGGTCACGTCGATGACCCGTGCCGAAATGCCGTCAGGCCCGAAACCGTCGATCACCCAGCCATCGCCCTTCTTCCACAGGAAGCGGCCGATCCACATGGCCGGGCGGACGAAGATCAGGTCGTAGAGCTCATCGAAGTACCACTTGTTGAGCAGGAACTTGTACAGCGGCCTGTGCTGTTCGGCGAGCGCCACAGGCAAGGCCGGGTTCTTGATGTAGAACCACCAGGCGGTGACAAAACCGATGATCATGGCGATCAGCGGCGAGAACTTCACCAGCGCCGGCACATGATGGAGGTCGTCGACGATGGTGTTCTCGGAACCGCGATAGAGCGACTGGCCCCAGAACAGCGCCTCGTCGTGGCCAACAAAATAGTCCTTGAACGCAAACCCGGCCAGCAGCGCGCCGGCGGCCAGCACATAGAGCGGCACCAGCATCGAGGCCGGGCTCTCATGGACATGGCTCATCACCTCCTTGGTGGCGCGCGGGCGGCCATGGAAGGTCATGAACATCAGCCGCCAGGAGTAGAACGAGGTGAACAGGGCGGCGATGACCAGAAGCACGAAGGCGAAGGTGCCGACGCCGGTGTGGGCGGCAAAGGCGCCCTCGATCACCGCATCCTTGGAATAGTAGCCGGCGGTGAGCGGAAAGCCGGTCAGCGCGATGGTGCCAACCAGCATCATCGCCCAGGTCTTCTTCAGGTGCGGCTGCAGGCCGCCCATCTCGCGCATGTCCTGTTCGTCCGACATGGCGTGGATCACCGAGCCCGAGCCGAGGAACAGCAAGGCCTTGAAGAAGGCGTGGGTGAACAGATGGAAGATGCCGACGCCGTAGGCGCCGACGCCCATGGCGACGAACATGTAGCCGAGCTGTGAACAGGTCGAATAGGCGATCACCCGCTTGATGTCGTTCTGGACCAGGCCGACGGTGGCGGCAAAAAAGGCGGTGATGGCGCCGATCACGGTGACGAACATGGCGGCATCGGGCGACAGCTCGAAGAACGGCGACATGCGCGCCACCAGGAACACGCCGGCGGTGACCATGGTCGCGGCATGGATCAGCGCCGACACCGGGGTCGGACCTTCCATGGCGTCGGGCAGCCAGGTGTGCAGCAGGAACTGGGCCGACTTGCCCATGGCGCCCATGAACAGCAGCAGGCACAGAGTGGTCATGACATCGAGGTCATAGCCGAGGAACGATATGGTCTTGCCGGTCTGCTCGGGTGCGGCGGTAAAGATGGTGTCGAACTCGATCGACCCGAACACCCAGAAGGTGCCGAATATGCCCAGGGCAAAGCCGAAATCGCCGATCCGGTTGACAACGAAGGCCTTGATCGCGGCGGCGTTGGCGGCGGGCCGGGTGTACCAGTAGCCGATCAGCAGATAGGACGCCAGGCCGACGCCTTCCCAGCCGAAGAACATCTGCAAGAGGTTGTCGGAGGTCACCAGCATCAGCATGGCGAAGGTGAACAGGCTCAGATAGGCAAAGAACCGCGGCTGGTGGGCATCGTGGCTCATGTAGCCGTTGGAGTAGACGTGGACCAGGCTCGACACGGTGTTGACCACGACCAGCATCACCGCGGTCAGCGTGTCGATGCGCAGGGCCCAGTCGGCGGCAAGGCCGCCGGAATGGATCCACGGCAGCACCGTCACCTTGTAGGATTTCTGCAGGATGGCGACGTCGTAAAATGCGTACCAGCTGAGCACCGCGCTGACCAGCAACAGGCCGGTGGTCAGCAGCGCCGGCCAGCGCGGGCCGGCATAGTGATGGTGGTGGCCGTCATCGTGGGCATGGGCGCCCTCGGCTGCCGAGCCGATGGTTTTCAGCGCCAGGGTGCCGCCGAGGCCGGCGATCAGGGCGCCGATCAGCGGCAGAAAGACGATAAGCAGAAAGACCGTATCCACGTGACCTAGCCTTTCATCAGGTTGATATCCTCAACCGCGATCGAGCCGCGGTTGCGGAAATAGGTGACAAGGATGGCAAGCCCGATGGCCGCCTCGGCGGCAGCGACGGTCAGCACCAGCAGGGCGAACACCTGGCCGACGAGATCGCCGAGGAAGGCGGAGAAGGCCACCAGGTTGATGTTCACCGCCAGCAGCATCAGCTCGATCGACATCAGGATGACGATGACGTTCTTGCGGTTCAGGAAGATGCCGAAGATCCCGATGGTGAACAGGATCGCCGCGACGGTCAGATAGTGTGAAAGGCCGATTTCCATATCAGATCCCCTGCCCCGGTTTGACCTGCTTGATCTCGATCGATGTGGCCGGCGTGCGGGCCACCTGCGCGTTGATGTCCTGGCGCTTGACGTTCGGCTTGTGGCGCAGGGTCAGCACGATGGCGCCGATCATCGCCACCAGCAGCACCATGCCGGCGGCCTGGAAGTAGTAGATGTAGCGGGTATAGAGCAACTGCCCGAGCGCCTCGGTGTTGGTCAGCCCGCCGGCGGCGGCCGGCGCCGGGGCGGCGGCGAGACTGAGGGCATCGGGTGAAAACGCCCAGCCCGACAGCACCAGGGCCAGTTCGACCAGCAGCACCAGGCCGATGGCGGCGCCGACCGGGGCATAGTCGAGCAGGCCCTCGCGCAGCTCGGAGAAATCGATGTCGAGCATCATCACCACGAACAGGAACAGCACCGCGACGGCGCCGACGTAGACGACGACCAGGATCATCGCCAGGAATTCGGCCCCGAGCAGCAGAAACAGGCCAGCGGCGTTGAAAAACGCCAGGATGAGGTACAGCACCGAGTGCACCGGATTGCGCGACACGATCACCATCACGCCGGCGGCGACCGCCACGGCGGCAAACAGATAAAAGAACAGCGCCGAAAAAATCATGTCGTCATATCCCCTCGCACCCCATCACCCGGTCACCGATACGGCGCGTCGAGCGCGATGTTCTTGGCAATCTCACGTTCCCAGCGGTCCCCGTTGGCGAGCAGCTTGTCCTTGTCGAACAGCAGTTCCTCGCGGGTCTCGGTGGCAAACTCGAAGTTCGGTCCCTCGACGATGGCATCGACCGGGCACGCCTCCTGGCAGAAGCCGCAATAGATGCACTTGGTCATGTCGATATCGTAGCGGGTGGTGCGCCGGGTGCCGTCATTGCGGCGCGGCCCGGCCTCGATGGTGATCGCCTGGGCCGGGCATATCGCCTCGCACAGCTTGCAGGCAATACAGCGCTCCTCGCCGTTGGGATAGCGGCGCAGGGCGTGCTCGCCGCGAAACCGCGGGCTCAGCGGGCCTTTCTCGAAGGGATAGTTGATCGTCGCCTTGGGGGCAAAGAAGTAGCGCATCGACAGGAAGAAGGCGCCGATGAACTCTTTCAGAAACAGCGAATTGATCACCTGGCCGGCATTCATGACTGGTTTCCTTCTGTCACCCGAACAACGGCCGCAGCACCGGGTCGCCGAACAGGAAGCCGATGATCGGAAAGGCCACAAAGCTCGACAGCTTCATCATCATCCAGAACATGTCCGGATCCAGCTTGTGTTCGGCCGTCACCTTGGCGCGTTCGTAGCGCTGGCGCATCGGCAGATAGAGCATGCGCTGCAGCACCGCATACTCGAACACGCCAAGCACCAGCATGATGAACGCGCCGAGCAGACTGAATTGCGAAAACTCCATCGGTAAACCTCATCATGGCGCCCACCCGAAGGCCACCAGAACACCGGCGGTCAGCGCCACCCAGAACAGCGAGATCGGCAGGAACACCTTCCAGCCAAGCCGCATCAGCTGGTCGTAGCGATAGCGCGGCACGAACGCCTTGACCATGGCGAACATGAAGAACACGACGCAGAACTTGATCAGGAACCACACGACGCCCGGCACCCAGGTGAACGGCGCAAAGTCGAACGGCGGCAGCCAGCCGCCGAGGAACAGGATGGTCGTCATGGCGCACATCAGGGTGATGGCGACGTATTCGCCGAGCATGAACAGCAGGTA
>JAHEJE010000127.1 GCA_024639035.1 Alphaproteobacteria bacterium | reverse complement strand
GCCCGCTGGCCCTCCGGCCTGAAGGAGGGCGGCGAGTTCCACTTCAAGGCGATGGACTAGGTCCGGTTTTGAACGGCAAGGACGCCGAACACGGGGCGGAAAGAGATGAACGATAAGCCTTCCACTCCACGCCTTGCGGTTCTTATCGACGCTGAAAACATAGCGGCCAAATATCTCAACCAGTTGTTTGATGCGGTTGACGAGCTTGGTGTAACCAACCTGCGCCGCGCCTACGGTGATTTCAGTGCACCCCATGCAAAAAGCTGGAGGGCAGCGCTTGCAAAACACGCTATCTCACCAAGACAACAGTTCTCACATACCAAGGGCAAGAATGCAGCTGACATCCTCATGGTGGTGGAAGCGATGGATCTTTTGCATTCCGGGTTATTCGATGGCTTCGTTCTCGGATCTTCGGACAGCGACTTCTCCAGCCTGGCGGTGCGCATTCGAGAGCACGGGTTGTCTGTTTTCGGATTTGGCAACGCCGCCACGCCACCGAGCTATCGGAAGTTGTGCTGCAAGTTTGTCCTCGCCCGCCAGGTGCCTGCAGAGCCCACCATCGAAGCTAGTGCGGCCAGCGCCTTTCCCGCGATCAAAAAAGCCCTGGAACAGATCAGCGGCAAGGATGGTTGGGTCAAACTGAATGTGCTCGGCAAGCAAGTCCGCCAGGTCAATCCGGCCTTCGACCCGAAGGAATTCGGCAGTGCCACACTCGGCAAGTTGCTGGGCAAACATGCACAAATAGAAATCGCCGGTGAAGGAATCAACCTACGTGCCCGCTTGAAAGGACACTGAACCAATTCCGAGAAACTCCCGCTCAGTATTAACGGCCAGTGTGCACGCCAAGAGCGATCGATTCTATCGCAAGTCGGAACATCCCCGCGGTTCGCATGCGTGGTTTCCACAATAACGTCGAGACATAACGGCCTGCCTTGAGGTATGAAACCGCAAGCCTTCCGGGAGCCACAAATGCAGCACATCGACACCATCATTGTCGGAGCCGGGCCGGCCGGCTCCTCGTGCGCCTGGCGGCTGAAGCGGGCCGGGCGGGACGTCGTCATGCTCGACAAAGCGCAGTTTCCGCGCCTCAAGCTGTGTGCCGGCTGGATAACACCGAAGGTCATGCACGACCTGGAATTCACCCCGGCCGACTATCCCCACGCGATCCTCAAGCTGAACATCCATTCCCACATCAAGGGTCTGCCGATCGCCTGGCACGGGTCGCCGATCAAGGGCGACACCTTCTCGATCCGCCGCATCGAATTCGACGATTGGCTGCGCCGCCGCGCCGGTGTCGACACCGTCCCGCACACGGTCAAGACCATCCGCCGCGACGGTGACCTCTACATCATCGATGATGCATTCACCTGCCGCTATCTCGTCGGCGCCGGCGGCACCGCGTGCCCGGTGCGCCGGGCGCTGTTTCCCGACAACCGGCGCAAATTCCGCCAGGTCGTCACCCTTGAGCACGAGTTCGCATACCCGGCCCGCGAGGACATTTGCCACCTGTACTTCATGCACTACGGCGCCAAGGCCTATGCCTGGTACTTTCCCAAGGGCGACGGCTACGTGAACATCGGGCTCGGCGGCAAGGCGAACTATTACCGCAAGTGCGGCGCCACCATTCACGACCACTTCAGGCGGTTCCTCGCCGACCTCGTGGCCGAGGGCAAGCTCGACGCCGAAACCGCCGGCAGCTTCAAGGCCGGCGGTCATCCCTACTATCTCTATTCCGGCCACGGGAAGGTTCGTGAAGGAAACTGCTTCCTCATCGGCGATGCCGCCGGCCTGGCCACCGTCGACCTCGGCGAGGGCATCGGCCCGGCCATCGAAAGCGCTTTGATGACGGCCGCCGAAATCGCCGGCACCGGCACCTACGCCAAGGAAAAGGTCACGCAATTCTCATCCGGCGGCCTGGCCCGCCGCCTGGCCGAACGCTTCATCGCCCCCAAGCCGGTGGGCTGACCAACGAAACCCTATTGCGCTGGAGCGTCGTCGCCTTTCAGGGTGATGGCAAACTGCGCGTTGCCGTTCAACTGCAGCATCAGCGGCACCTGCCGGTTTTGGTGGCGCACATTGCTGGAGACGTTCAGGCTGTTCAGCCGGCAAGTCTTGGCAATCGTTTCCATCAGGATAGGACACTCGCTGGTCGCCAGGCGGTACAGCAGCTTGCGGCCATCGACCTGCGCGGCACTCATGGTTTCGGGATCGTCGTCGGCCAGCGGAATTTGCATGTTCATGCTGACATTGACATTGACGATGTTCTGCCCGGCCAAACCGCTCACCAGCCGCGACGATGAGGCCGGTGAACTGGCCAGCCCCGCAAACACCAACGCGGCAAGCGCCAGTTTGATTTTGTCATTGATCATCTGTTCGTTCCTTTCGTCCTTGTGCTCCGAATTGCCCGGAGCCATCGAAAGTTATGACGCCCGCCGTTGCCCGTTCCTTGGCAGGCCGGTGCAGAATACGCGAATTTGGGTGCAGAAATTGAGGAATCTTGCCGCTGCGCAATCAATTTAAATTGTAGTCAATCCCCGCACCCGATTTTTACCCGCGCCGGCTAAGGTCAGCGCTCAACAATGGGTGGTGCGCACTGTGGGTTCTGTTTCCTTGAGCATGTTCGGGTTCATCGCGGCTGTCGCAGCCGTCGTCGCACTGATTTGGTTGCCGCTCAACTGGCGCCGCCGGGTGACGATCACCAAGCGCCTGGCGATCAATGCACCGGCAGCGAAGGTCTGGTCGCTGATCGACCTCAAACCGGGCGCCGTCGATTGGCACCCCCACCTCAAGCGCATCACGAACATCGACGGCAACCCGAACAGGGTTCGTCTGCACCATGAGATGACCAGCCCGGAAGGTGCCGCGACCCCCTGGGAAATCGACCTGGAAGTTGCCGACCACAAGTCGGGGCGGTACTTCACCGCTCACCGGCTCGGCCTCGAGCAGTTTCCTTCGCTTGATGATCGTCTGCTCTGCGTCCAGACCCGCATTCAGGACAAGGGCGATAGCTGCGTGCTGACATGGAAGGAAGCCTACGGCCCAAGGTCCATGGCCGGCCGCTTCATGCTCCATTCCGACATCGACACCACACTGGCGCAGCTCAAGAGCTATTGCGAAACCGGAAAGGTCTGCCGGCGCTCGGCCCGCAGCGCCGGCATGGCCCTGTCGCTGGTGTCGGCTGTTGCCACCATCAGCGCCTTCGCCCTGCTCATCGGCTGGCAGCTGGCATTGTTGTTTGCCGCCGTGCTGATCATCCACGAATTCGGCCACCTGGTGTCGTTCCGCATGGTCGGTCAGCCCTGGGGCCGCATCATGTTCGTACCGTTCATCGGCGGCGTTGCCGTGTCGCGGGTGCCCCACAAACGTTTGGCCGACGATGTGTTTTGCGCGCTGATGGGCGCTGGCCTCAGCCTCGTCCTGCTGGTACCGGCCGCCGTCGTGCTGCTTGCCGGCGGCTCGGCTGTGTCCAATCCGGACATGCTGCAGCAGACGGCGGTAGTGTGCTCGGCGCTCGCCGGCGCCATCAATCTGCTCAATCTGCTGCCGATCTTTCCTCTCGATGGCGGCCGCGTGGTCCGCGCCATGGTGCAGTCGGTCGCGCCGAACCATGTCCGCCACGCCATGTTCGCCCTCGCCGGACTGATCGCCGGGGCCGCCATCATGCTGCACAATGCGCTGTTGACCGCAGTTGCGGTCATCGCCTTCTTCCAGTCCAAGCGCCTGGGCCCCGCCGCTGCCCACGTCGAGACGATGAACAGGCGGGCGATAATCACCATGGGGTGTGTCTATCTTGCGTTGACCACGGCCCATGCGGCAGCATTCATAAGCTTCGGCAGCTCAATCTTTGGATAGCCGCGCTGAGGTGCAATCTGATAAGAAGCAGGCCTGCACCCTCAAATTCGGCCACCTCGCTGCATGTCCACATCGCTACTCGATCACTATAACGAACAGGTCGGCGCCGGCGAACTTTCCGAAGACACCGCCCAGCGCGCCGTCGTTGAAAGGCTGCATGCCCTGGCCGAGGCCCTGAACGCCTACCGCCCCGCCGCCAAGAGCGGTCTGTTCGAAAAGCTGTTCAACAACGCAAAACCCCCTGAACCGCCAAAGGGTCTCTATATCTGGGGCGATGTCGGACGCGGCAAGACGATGCTTATGGACCTGTTCCACAACCAGCTCGCCACCGACCGCAAGCGCCGCTGCCACTTCCTCGATTTCATGCAGGCCATCCACACCGATGTCCATGACATCCGCCGCCGCCAGCGCGCCGGTGAACTCTGGGAGGACAGCGATCCCATCGAACTCGCCGGCCAGCACATCGCCAAGCACACCCACGTTCTGTGTTTCGACGAGTTTCAGGTCAGCGACATCACCGACGCAATGATCCTCGGCCGCTTGTTCCAGGCCCTGTTCACGGCCGGTGTGGTGGTGGTGACGACATCGAACGTTCGGCCCGATCAACTCTACAAGGACGGCCTGAACCGCAACGCCTTTCTGCCGTTCATCGATATTCTGAAGGGCCGCATGGATGTCGTATCGCTCGACAGCCCGACCGACTATCGTCTTGGCCGGCTTGCCGGCCGGCAGATCTACCTCACCCCGCTCGACGCCTCGAACGAGGCCGTACTGCTCGAACTGTGGCGCGACGTCACCGAAACCGATGACGGCGAACCGGCGGTCCTGCACGTCAAGGGCCGCGAACTCGTGGTGCCCCATGCCGCACGCGGTGCGGCCCGCTTTACTTTTGCCGACTTGTGCGAAGCACCGCTGGGCGCTGCCGACTACATTGCCATCGCCGCAGGCTACCGCACGGTGTTCATCACCGACATCCCGGTTCTGAGCCCGGAGATGCGCAACGAGGCAAAGCGCTTCATCACCCTGATCGATGCCCTCTATGACCGCCGCACCAAGCTGGTGGCAACCGCCGCCGCTGCCCCGCAAGACCTCTATCCCAAGGGCCCGCACCGGTTCGAGTTCGACCGCACGATTTCCCGCCTCAACGAAATGCAGTCGAAGGACTATTGGTCTGCCAGGGCCTGAGCGCCGGCGCCTTTCAACCATTGGCCTAGCCGATACATCTTGCAGTGCAGCAATATTGGCGGTACTTAATTCGCACCCCGCGATTTTGATATTTCGACCTGTCTCAGCGCTTACCCACGCGGGCAACGAGGGATCCCATGGCACGTAACAAGATCGCCCTTATCGGCGGCGGAATGATCGGTGGAACACTGGCCCATCTGGCCGGATTGAAGGAGTTGGGCGACGTTACGATGTTCGACATCGTCGAGGGCCTGCCGCAAGGAAAATCGCTCGATCTGGCCGAAAGTTCTTCCGTCGAGGGCTTTGACGCCGCCATGACCGGTACCAACAAGTATGAAGGCATCGAAGGTGCCGATGTGGTGATCGTCACCGCCGGCGTCGCCCGCAAGCCTGGTATGAGTCGCGACGACCTCTTGGAGATCAACCTGAAGGTCATGAGCCAGGTCGGTGCCGGTATTGGCAAATACGCCCCCGACGCCTTTGTCATCTGCATCACCAACCCACTCGACGTCATGGTCTGGGCATTGCAGAAGTATTCCGGCCTGCCGACCAACAAGGTCGTCGGCATGGCAGGCGTTCTCGACTCAGCCCGGTTCCAGCATTTCCTCGCCAGTGAGTTCAACGTCTCGATCGAGGATGTAACCGCCTTCGTGCTCGGCGGCCACGGCGACACCATGGTGCCGCTGGTCCGCTACTCCACCGTTGCCGGTATCCCGATCCCCGATCTCGTTGACATGAAATGGACGACCCAGAAGCGGGTCGATGAGATTGTCCAGCGCACCCGCGATGGCGGCGCCGAGATCGTCGGTCTGCTCAAGACCGGCTCGGCCTACTACGCACCGGCCTCCTCGGCGATTTCGATGGCCGAAAGCTACTTGCGCGACAAGCGCCGTGTAGTGCCCTGCGCCGCCTATCTGTCCGGCGAGTACGGCATCAAGGATCTTTACGTCGGCGTTCCCGTCGTCATTGGCTCCGGTGGTGTCGAGCGCATCGTCGAGATCAAGCTGAACGGCGAGGAAAAGACCCAGTTTAAGAACTCCGTCAACGCCGTCACCGGCCTGATGGACGCAGCCAAATCCATCGCGCCCGATCTGGCCTGAGTCCGGCCGGGCATCGATGAATTGATATGTGCGATCACCTTGCTCTAAGGTGATCTTTCAGCACAACGCGGGGAGATGAGATGAATATCCACGAATATCAGGGCAAGGCCGTCCTGAAAAAATTCGGCGTTCCGGTGGCCCATGGCCTACCGGCCTTCACCGTCGATGAAGCCGTCGCCGCCGCCGAGGAGCTAGGCGGCCCGGTCTGGGTGGTCAAGGCGCAAATCCACGCCGGCGGCCGTGGTAAGGGCGGCGGTGTCAAGGTCGTGAAATCGATCGATGAGGTGCGCTCAGAAGCCGAACGCATGCTCGGCATGACCCTGGTCACCCATCAGACCGGCCCGGACGGCAAGACCGTCCACCGTATCTACGTCGAGGAAGGCTCATCGATATCGCGTGAGCTTTACCTGTCCTGCCTGGTCGACCGCGAGACGTCACGCATTGCCTTCATCGCCTCCACCGAAGGCGGCATGGACATCGAGCAGGTCGCCCACGACACGCCGGAAAAGATATTCACCATGACCATCGATCCGGCCACCGGCATCTGCCCGCACCATGTGCGATCGATGTCCAAGGCGCTCAAGCTGGAGGCCGGCCAGCCCAAGCAGTTGGGATCGATGCTGAACGGCATCTACAAGGCCGTCACCGGCACCGATATGAGCCTGCTGGAAATCAATCCGCTGGTGGTGACCGGCGATGGCGACCTGCTGTGCCTTGATGCCAAGGTGAATTTCGATTCCAACGCGCTGTACCGCCATCCCGAAATCGAGGAACTGCACGACGAGACCGAAGAGGACCCCAAGGAATTGGAGGCCTCGAAGTACGACCTCAGCTACATCGCCCTTGACGGCACCATCGGCTGCATGGTGAACGGCGCCGGGCTGGCCATGGCGACCATGGACATCATCAAGCTGTACGGCGAGGAGCCGGCCAACTTCCTCGACGTCGGCGGTGGCGCCACCACCGAAAAGGTCACCGCGGCCTTCAAGATCATCACTTCCGATCCCCAGGTCAAAGGCATCCTGGTCAACATTTTCGGCGGCATCATGCGCTGCGACGTCATCGCACAGGGTGTCATTGCCGCGGTCAGGGAGGTCGGCCTTGAAGTGCCGCTGGTCGTGCGCCTCGAAGGCACCAATGTCGAAAAGGGCAAGAAGATCATCGAGGACTCCGGCCTCAACGTCATCGCCGCCGACGACCTCGACGATGCCGCCCAAAAAGTCGTCAAAGCCGTTGGGGAGGCTGCCTGATGTCCATCATTGTCGACAAGAACACCAAGATCATCGTTCAGGGCCTGACCGGCAAGACCGGCACGTTTCACACCGAGCAGGCGCTGTCGTACCACGGCACCCAGATGGTCGCCGGCGTCACCCCCGGCAAAGGCGGAACCAGCTGGCAGGGCACGTTGTCCGATGGCTCGAGCGCCACCCTGCCGGTTTACGACACCGTTGCCGAGGCCCGCGAGGCCACCGGCGCCAACGCCAGTGTCGTCTATGTCCCACCACCGTTCGCCGCCGATTCGATCATGGAGGCGATCGAGGCGGAGATCGAGCTGGTGGTGTGCATCACCGAGGGCATTCCGGTGCTCGACATGGTCAAGGCCAAGCGCTCGCTGTGCGGCTCCAAGACCCGCCTCATTGGCCCCAACTGCCCGGGCATCATCACCCCTGATGAATGCAAGATCGGCATCATGCCGGGCCACATCCACCTGAAGGGTTCGGTCGGCGTGGTGTCGCGCTCCGGCACGCTCACCTATGAGGCCGTGAAGCAGACCACCGATGTTGGCCTTGGCCAGTCGACCTGCGTTGGCATCGGCGGCGACCCGGTCAAGGGAACCGAATTCATCGACGTCCTCGAGGAGTTCCTC
>JAHEJE010000126.1 GCA_024639035.1 Alphaproteobacteria bacterium | reverse complement strand
CAAGGTCACCGAAACGATCGGCATCGTGCCGTTCATTGACGCCGGACTGGTCACCACCAAGACGCTGTTTGCAGGAACCGATGAGTTCCAGATCGGCGTCGGTCTGGGAGTGCGATACTACACCTCGGTCGGACCGATCCGGCTCGATGTTGCGTTTCCGCTCAATCCGCGTTCGGGCGATCCGGACTTTGCCGTTTATGCCGGCATAGGGCAGGCGTTCTGATGCGGCGCCTGATCCTCATAAGTTTCGGCGTCCTTGCGTTGGGTCTGTTCGGCCTGGCGTCATTGTCGCTGGTGGCGGCCCAGAACCAGACCGCCAAGGGCCTGGTCGAAGGCATGCTTCAAGACATCCTGTCGAGCGAAGGCCGCAAGGTCGTGGTCGATGATGTCAGCATCGCAATCGACGGTGGCGTGAGCGCCAGGCGCATCGAATTGCACGACGATGCCGGCGCCTGGCTGGTGATCGGCGATCTCGCTCTCGACTGGCAGCCGTTGTCGCTGTTGTCCGACAGCCTGCAGATCGACAGGCTCGCCGTCGGCCGCATTGCCGTCAGCCGGCTGCCGCAGTCGGCCGAAGTCGAAGAAGAACAATCCGCCGCGCCGGAAGAATTGAGCGGATTGACCAACGCGGAAATCAAGGTGCTGGATATCGAGCGCCTGGAAATTGCAGAAAGCCTGGCCGGTGAGGCGTTTGTCCTGAAAGTCAGCGGCGCCGGCAAGGTGACCCAAACCCCGCCGGAGGTGACGTTTGATTTCGAGGCCCGCCGCACCAACGGTGGCGACAGCGAACTCACAGCCAGCGTACTGCTGGAGCCGGCGAGCCGGCAGCTCAAGCTGGATCTCCGGCTCAAGGAACAGGCGCGAGGTCTGGTCGTCCGCCTGCTTGATATCGTCGGCGAGCCGGCCGTCGATTTGGCCGTGAAGGCAAACGGCACTATCGACCAATGGGCCAGTGAGCTGATCCTCAAGCTCGACCAGACCACCGCATTCAAGGGCACCGCTGCCATCGATACCATCGCCGCCGGCAAGCGCCTGACCCTTGATGCGGGCGGAAATCTCGCCCGACTGAGTCCCGAAAATCTGTCCGGCCTGCTCGGCGGTGAAGCGCAGTTGGTCGGCTCGGTGTTGTTTCACCAATCTGGCGGCACAGCCAATGTGGAGCGCATTCGCATCGCCAATGACGCCCTGCAGCTGCGCGCATCGGGTCCGCTCGACTGGTCCGGCGCAACGACCGACCTTTCAATTGAACTGCGCACCGAGACCGAGCGCCCGCTGGTCGTGGCGAAACAGGCCGCGAACCTCGGCGCCATCCGGGTCGCCGGCCTGACCGGTGATGTCCACGTGACGGGCTCGATGGCAACGCCCGACTGGAAATTCACCGCGAGGGCCGCTCAACTGGCGACAGACCTGGCCACCTTGCAGCAGCCGTTGATCGAAATCGCCGGACACGGCCTCGACCCGGCGGCCGACAAGGCTCGTGTTGATGGCGTCATTTCAGCCATCGTCGAGGACACCGGCGATAACGACGTGCTGAAGTCGTTGGCGGGCCCGTTTCGCGCTGACCTTGTCGCCAGATCCGGCGGTGACGGCCACGTGATGCTGGATGGCACACGGATTGTTGCCGGTGACCTGAATGCTGCCTTTTCCGGTCATCTGATCCCTGGAGATGGCGGGTTTGACATCGGCTTCGATGCATCGGCGAACGCACCGCAGACCGGTCAGGCGGTGCTAGACGGACTGCTGGTTGGCGATGTTAAATTCACCGGAAAGGTGGCCAAGGGCCGCGGCAACGCCGTCCGGCTCACCGGCTGGAACCTGACCAGCGAAACATTGTCAGCCACCGTTTCCGGCACCGCGGGAGATCTGCTCGATCTGGCGGTTGCTGCCGAACTTCTCGACCTGTCGCAGCTAGAGCCGAAAGTCTCCGGCCGCGCCCGGCTTGAGGCCAAGCTAACCGGACAGTCAACCGCGCCGGACTTGGCGCTGACGGCAACCGGCGATGATATGCAGTTGGCCGGCGAACCGCTTGTCGCGCCAAAGCTCAAGGCGCAGTTCAAGCTTGACGAGCGCGCACCGCAGGGCCGCTTCGACCTCACCGCCGAATTGCGCGGCAAGCCGGTCTCGGCACGCGGCGAAATCGCCACCTCGGCGGACGGTATCCGTGAACTGCGCGGCCTTGATGTGGTTTCAGGCGCGGCACGTTTGGCAGGCGGCTTGCGTCTCCCGCTGAACGGCGCACCGTCGGGTCGGCTTGAGCTTTCCGCGCCCGACCTGGCCGACCTGGCGCCGTTCCTGTTGACGCAAATGTCCGGCAGTCTCGATGCAGAGATCGATCTTGAGGCCGATGACGAGCGCTCGAACCTTCGCGCCACGTTCACCGGGTCGCAGGTCTCGAGCCCGGATTTCGCCGCGGGTAGGCTTACCGGCGACATTGCCGTCGACGATGTGTTCGGTCGGCCCAAGCTCAAGGGCGATGCCAGCGCCCAGCGCGTGCGCGCCGGCGGCGTTTCCTTCGACAGCATCGCCACGGCAGCGCTGAGCAAGGGCGTTGACGGATATACCGTTACCCTGGATGCCGACGGCCGCGACCTCAGCGCCAGGGCCGAGGCCGATGTAATGCTGCGCGATCAACGCACCGATGTCACCGTCACCAGGCTCGACGGCAGCGCTGAAGGCGTTGCCTACGCGATCGCCGCCCCGTTTGTCGTCAGCCGCAATGCAGCCGGCGCCGTCGAAGTGACAGATGCGAAACTTCAGGTTGGATCCGGTCGCATCGAAATCACCGGCAAGGTTGCACCGGACCTCGACACGGCCGTTGCGATTTCCAATCTGCCGCTGGCGCCGTTTGAACGCCTCGCCGGTGTTCCCGGCCTGTCAGGCCTGGTCGATGGCAAGGCAGCCTTCAAGGGCAAGCCCGCGGCGGCAACCGGGACCTATGAACTTGCGGTCCGCAATCTCGTCATTGCCGAACTGAGCGCGCAAGGCGTGCCGGCGGCATCGCTCGATGTGTCCGGCACGGTGCAGCGCGGCAAGATCGGACTGCGTGGCACGGCAACCGCCGGCAGCGACCTGTCGGCCAGCTTTGAAGGCACGGTCGAGACCGCCGGCCAGACCCGGTTCGATATCCGCGCCACCGGCAGCGCCCAGGCCAGGGGCTTTGCCAACCGTATCGCCGAAACCGGGGCACGGCTGGACGGCAAGATCGCCTTCAACGTCCTTGCCCGTGGCACACCGCAGCAGCCGCAGGTCGATGGCAGCATCACGTTGAGCGGGGCCACGTTCGGTGATGTCGACGGCAAGTTCATCGTGCAGAATGCGACGGGCCGCATCGAGTTTGCCAGCGATGTCGTGCGCATCGTGTCGCTGAAGGGCCGCACCGGCCGCAAAGGCACGGCCAGCATCTCCGGCACGATCGGGCTGGCGGCGCCGCAACCGGCCGACATCCGCATCAGGATCGATAGGGGCGTTTATGTCGACGGCACGCTGGTCAACACCGGCTACGATGCCGACCTGCGCCTGACCGGCCCGCTGGCCACGGCCCCGCTGGTGCGCGGCGAGATCAGGTTGCGCAAGACCAAGATCACCTTGAGCGAAGTCCCGCCGACCGCATTGCGCCCGCTCGACGTCCGCCACAGGGCCGCCCCGGCCAAGGTGGCGCGACAACTGCAGGCGATCCAGGCCCGCAGTGCCGGCGGCAGCTCAAATCTGCGCCTCGACGTCCGGGTCGTGACCACGGACAGCATCGCGGTTACCGGACGCGGCCTGAATGCCCTGCTCGGCGGCAAACTCACGATCACCGGGACCGCCGCGGCACCTGTAGCCAACGGGTCGTTCCGCTTGCGCCGCGGCATCCTCAAACTGCTGGCGCGGCGTCTGGAGTTCGAAAGCGGCAGGCTCGATTTCGTCAACGATCTCGACCCCCGCATCAATCTGGTGGCGGTCTCCAGAGGGTCCGACGCCACCATCAGGCTGGTGATCTCCGGCCGCATTACGGAACCGAAGATATCCGTGACGTCATCGCCCGAGTTGCCGGAGGAAGAAGCGCTTTCCCGTCTGGTCTTCGACCGCAGCATGGTCGAATTGTCACCGCTGCAGATTGCCCAGCTTGCCAGCTCGATCGCCGTCTTGAGTGGCGGTGGTGGCGGCGGCGTTCTGGATGGTTTGCAGGGCGCGCTCGGCGTCGACTGGCTCGAGATCACCCAGACACCGGCCGGCGAGACAGCTGTCGGCGTCGGCAAACAGATCAACGACCGCCTGTCGGTTGGCGTCGAGCAATCGACCCGTACCAACACCAGCAGGGTGATCATCGATCTCAACCTGACCAAAAGCCTGAAGCTGCGCGGGTCGGCTGGAACCGATGGCGCCTCCCGCGCCGGGGTGTTCTTCCAGAAGGACTACTGACGCCGGCCGCTTCATGCACTGCTGAGCAACTCGCCGATGCAGGCATCGAGGGTCGCCTCGAACTCCGGTGAATTGCCTGGGTTGGCAACACAGTGGCCCCAGGGAGAGTTGAACACACGCAGTTCGGCATTCGGCATGTGCTTGGCCTCGATGGCATTGTCCGCCGGTGGGAAATAGAGATCATCGCTGCACGGCATCAGGATGGCGCGGGCTTTGATGGCGGCCAGCGCCTTGGGAAAGTCGCCGCCATAGAGCGGGCCGGCGCTGATATCGCCGAGTTGCCAGGTCTTCAGCTTGGCCAGCAGATTGTTGGCGTCCCAGTTTTCCGCATGATCGCGACCCCAGTCGTCGAGCAGGTCATCGGGGCTGTCGTAGCCGAGCTTGCGGTAGAGGCCATCGCGGTAGAACGTCTGCGAGAACGCCCAGCCGGCATAGACGCGCCCGAAGGCGTCGAGACCGCGCACCGGCGGGCTGTCATAGTCGCCGCCGTTCCAGGCCGGATCGGCCAGCAGTGCCGCCTTCACTCCTTCCAGAAAGACATGGTTGTGCGGTGAGGTTTTGGCCGAAGCACAGAACGGCAGGATCGCCTTGACCATATCCGGATACTGGGCCGCCCACTGGTAGGCCTGGCAGCCGGCCATCGACCAGCCGGCGACCAGTGCGATCCGCTCAACGCCGAGATGCGCGGTCAGCAGGCGGTGCTGGCAGGCGACATTGTCCCACAGGGTGACATCGGGAAACCTTGGCCCGTCCGCCGGGGCCGGTGTGTTGGAGGGCGAGGACGACAGGCCATTGCCGAACAGGTTGATAGAAACGATGAAGTGCCTGTCCGGGTCGATCGCCCGGCCCGGACCGAAGAAACCCTCGTTGCGCTCATGGGTGCCGGTATAGAACGTCGGCAGGACAACGACGTTGTTCCCCGCCGCGTTAAGCGCGCCATAGGTCTTGTAGACAAGCCGCGCCGCCGGCAGCGCCACGCCTGACAGCAGCGTGACGTCACCAAGTTCAAAAACCTCAAAATCGCTCACGGGATCAATACAGCCTCAGGTATTCCTGCACTTCCCAGTCTGTGACGGTCTGGTGATAGCGCTCCCATTCGTCGTTCTTGTATTCGATGTAGGAGTTGCGCATGACCGGTCCCATGACCTTTTCCGCCAGCGTATCCGTGGCCAGTGCCTGGGTGGCTATCATCAGGTTGCGCGGCAGGCGGCGGATGCCGAGTTCGGTGAACTCCTCGTTGGTCATGGCATAGAGATCGCGGTCGGTCGGCTCGCCGGGGTCTGTCTTGTTGGCGATACCGTCGAGGGCGGCAGTGAGCGTCATGCCGAGGGCCAGATAGACGTTCATGCACATGTCGGCGGCCCGGTTCTCGATGCAGTACCGGCTTTGCGGCAGTCGGAACTGGGCCGAGCGGTTGTTGAAACCATAGGTGATGTTGGTCGGCGCCCAGGTCACCGTACCGCCCTCGAAGCCGCCGACACGCGGCACCAGGCCGTTGTAGGAATTGACCGTCGGACAGGTGATCGCGGTGATCGCCTCGGCGTGGGCCATCAGCCCGCCGACGGCGTAGCGCGAGGCATCGCTCCAGCCATCGGCCTTGCAGCCGAACAGGTTTTCGCCAGGGCTGTCCTTGGGTTGCAGCGAGAAATTGATGTGAGCGCCCGAACGCCAGTCGCCGGTGGTCGGCTTGGGCATAAAGGTGATGAACATGCCGTGCTCCTTGGCGACTTCCTTGAGTAGGATGCGCAGGAACACCAGCCGGTCGGCCATTTCCAGCAGGTCGGTGAAGTGGAAATCGAGTTCGAACTGCGAGTAGGCGCCCTCGGCCACCACGTCATGCAGGTTCCAGCCGAGGTCTTCCAGAATGTCGATCATGTCCTTCAGGAACGGCATGGAGTCGAGCGAGTACTCAACATCATAGCCGAACGCCTGACGCCGTGGACGCACCCCGTTTTCCGGATCATCATCAATCGCCTTGACCGGCTGGCCGGCCTCGTCATAGCGCATGGCGATGAACTCAGGCTCAATGCCGGCATAGCCGACGTAGCCCGCATCATCGGCCTCCTGAATGGCCCGTTTCAGGGCCTGGCGCGGGCAGACGTTGTAGGGTTTGCCCTCCCAATAGAGGTCGGCGAAGATGATCGCCAAGGTCTTGTCCCACGGGCAAATGTAGACCGCGTCGAGATCGGGCACCATCACCTGATCGGAATCGGCCGGCGACAGTTCCGGCACATAGGAAATCGAGTGGACGGCGAACTGCGGGCCCTTGCCCATGCACAGGTCTTCGAAATCGCTCATCGGCACCGGCTTGGTCTTGGGGATGCCGTGCAGGTCGATCCAGCTCGACAGCACGTATCTGACGCCGGCGTCCTCCAGCCGTTTCTGGACCTTGGCAATCTTCTTCTTGTTGCGTTTGATGGCGCTGTCGAACGTCTTGTAATAGGTCTTGCCCATGGCCTGTCTCCCTGATCCTTGTGGCAGTGTTGCTATTTCCAGTTCTGCTTGAGCAGGAACTGGTTCTTGAAGTTCTTCAAACCGGTCATGATTTCGACGGCGGCGATATCGTTTCGCGAATGGACCTCGGTTTCCATGAAGGCCAGGAAGCCGTCGCGGTCATCGCTAACCACTTCAGCCAGGAGATCAAAGCGGCCCGACACCCACAGGATGTAGACGACATCCGGCAGGGCCGACAGGCGCTCGGCCACCTGCTGCGGTGTAAAGCCGGGAGTGATCTTAAGGCCGAGCATGGCATCGGTTGAATACTCTACGGCGACAGGATCAGCGATGGCCGCGATCTGCAGCATGCCAGCCTGCTTCATGCCGTTGACCCGGTTGCGGATCGTGCCTTCCGACACATCAAGCGCCTGGGCAATCTCGGCAAACGGCATCCGGCCATCCTGCTGCAACATGGCGATAATCGACTTGTTGAGCTTGTCGTGCGGCGAGGAGATATCGGCTGTGCGGGTTGCCCGCTCGGCGAACTTACGCTGGTCAATTCCGGTGATCGTTCTTGCCGTGCGTCCCATGCTTGTCCCACTTGCTGTGCAGAAAAGACTGCTTCGCTACGGATTGCGCAGAAATTGCAATTGTAGTTGCGAATTACGCAGCATATTGCGCTTGACCTGCGAAAAAATCAATTCTTAAATCTGAATTCTGCCGAATGAGCAGTTTTGATTGGGGATTCCATCAATGTCGTACTCCGGTTACGCCCAAGCGCTGCAGCCGCCTGGCTTCGATGAGGAACTGGCCTGCACCGGCCCCGGCACGCCGGCAGGAGAGCTGTTCCGCCGCTACTGGCATCCCGTCGCCATCGCCGATGACGTTGGCGAGTTGCCGAAAGGCATCACAATCCTCGGCGAAGAGCTGGTGCTGTTTCGCACGTCCAAAGGAGAGTTCGGCCTGGTGCACAAGCACTGCCCGCACCGGCGCGCCTCGCTGGAGTTCGGCAAATGCGAGGACCGCGGCATCCGCTGTTGTTACCACGGTTGGTTGTTTGCACCCGATGGCGAGATCCTCGAAACGCCCGGCGAGGCCACGGACGCACAGCCTGCAATCGACGTGCGCGAGCGCACCCGTCTCGGTGCCTATCCGGTGCGCGAATATGGTGGGTTGGT
>JAHEJE010000125.1 GCA_024639035.1 Alphaproteobacteria bacterium | reverse complement strand
TTCGGCTCCACGGCGGTTTCGATCTTTTCGATCTGCTGCACGACCCGTTCGATCTCGTCGCGGCCTTTGGCGTTCAGAAGGGCGATCAGCGCGCCCGAGCCGGCCGCATTGCCGGCCGACTGGACATTCTCCAGCGGGCAGTCGGGGATGAGGCCCAGCACCATGGCGTACTTGACGTCGATGTGGTTGCCGAAGGCCCCGGCCAGGCGGATCTTGTCGACCTGGTCGATTTTAAGGTGATCCATCAGCAACCGCACGCCGGCATAAAGCGCCGCCTTGGCGAGTTGGATCGCACGGACGTCGTTCTGGGTGATCGAGATCAGCGGCTCGCCGTCGCGCACCAGGTACTCGAACGTCCGCCCGCTGGCCCGGATACGCTGATTGCGTTCGGCCAGCGCGCCGTCGACCTGGCCGTCCTGATTGATGATGCCGGCGAGATACATCTCGGCAATCACCTCGATGATACCCGAGCCGCAAATGCCGGTGACGCCGGTGCTTTCGATTGCCGCCTCGAAGGCCGGATCGTCCGACCAGATGTCGGAGCCAATCACCTTGTAGCGCGGCTCGAGCGTGTCGGCATCGATACGGATACGCTCGATGGCGCCGGGCGCCGCCCGCTGGCCGCAGGAAATCTGCGCCCCCTCGAACGCCGGCCCGGTCGGCGACGAGCAGGCCAGCAGCCGCTCCTTGTTGCCGAGCACGATTTCCGCATTGGTGCCGACATCGACCACCAGCATGGTCTCTTCGCTCAGGTGTGGCGATTCCGACAGCACCACCGCGGCGCAGTCGGCCCCGACATGGCCGGCAATGCATGGCAAGACATAGACATAAGCACCGTTGTTGAGCTCAAGCTCGAACTCGCGCGCCGGCCGCGTCACCGCCATGCCGGTGGCCAGCGCAAACGGCGCCCCGCCCAGCTCAACCGGGTCGATGCCGAGCAGCAAATGGTGCATCACCGGGTTGCCGACCAGAACGATCTCGAGAATTTCCGAGATGTCGATCAGTGCTTCGGCGGCCACCTGGCCGGCCAGCGTCATGATCGCGCCGCGCACCGCGTCGGTCATCTCCTTGTCGCCGCCCGGGTTCATCATCACGTAGGACACCCGGCTCATCAGATCCTCGCCGAAGCGGATCTGCGGGTTCATCAGCCCGGCCGACGCCTTGATCTTGCCGGTCGCCAGGTCGCACAGGTGCGCCGCGATGGTGGTCGAGCCGACGTCGATGGCCAGCCCGTAGGCCTTGTCGTGGAAGCCCGGCCAGATCGCCGTCATGCGCTTGGCGCGGCTCGCCAGGCGGTGGTGGATGGCAACAGTGATCTTCCACCCGCCCTTGCGCAACGCCTTCTGCAGCGCCTGCATGATCGCCAGGTCGGCGGTGACGCCGGTCACCTGCCATTGCGCCTCCAGCGCCTCGTACACCCGTTCAAGATCGGACGACGGCTTGTGCATGTCCGGTTCTTCGACCTCGATGTAATAGAGCCGGGTGACCGGATCGAGTTCGATCTCGCGGGCATCGGCGCGCTTGCGCACGATCTGCTTGTGGACCTGACTTTCCGGCGGCACGTCGATGACGATATCGCCGAGGATCTTGGTCTGGCACGACAGCCGACGCTCCGGCTTCAGGCCGCGCTTTTCGTCATAGCGCAGTTCGACCTTGGTCACTTCGCCGAGGTTTTCTGCCTTCGAGGTTATCTTGTGCTTGGCGAATTGGCCAATCGACGGCGTGACCTGGCAGCGCCCGCAGATCGCCCGGCCGCCGCACACCGAATCGATGTCGACACCGAGCGAACGGGCCGCCTGCAACACCGGCGTGCCGACGGCGAAACGGCCGCGCTTGCCGGACGGCGTGAAGACAATAAGGGCATCCTTGGCTGATGCTTCGTCAGTCATGGAGGCCCTCCCAAAATGGATCGATGTGGCTCAACCGCGGCGGCGGCGGCGGTTTTCCCGGGCCAGGCGGCGTTCGTCCTGCTCGCTCAGCGGCACGCCCTCAACCGCAGCCTTTGGCGCTTCGCGGAATTTCTTGGTCCAGGCCCGGCACGACACATCGGTGCCGTTCAGCACGTTGGCGGCGAAAATCGCGTGCATGTCTTCATCGTGCAGCGGGTTCATGATGGCGCTGGTCATGCCGTGCGAGGCGGCCATGGCCAGGAAGTGGCCGGTCAGCACCCGGCGGTTGGGCATGCCGAACGAGATGTTGGAGGCACCGCAGGTGGTGTTGACCTTCAGTTCCTCGCGCAGCCGGCGACACAGCCTGAACACCTGCTGGCCGGCGGTACCCATGGCGCCGATCGGCATCACCAGCGGATCGACGACGATGTCGTGCGACTTGATGCCGAAGTCGGCGGCGCGCTGGACGATCTTCTTGGCCACCTCGAAACGGACGTCCGGGTCTTCGGAAATGCCGGTCTCGTCGTTGGAGATCGCCACCACCGGCACGTTGTACTTGGCAACCAGCGGCAGGATGACCTCCAGCCGGTCTTCTTCGCCGGTCACCGAGTTGACCAGCGGGCGGCCCTTGGCGACCTCGAGGCCGGCAGCCAGAGCGGCCGGAACCGATGAATCGATGCACAACGGCAGATCGGTGGCAGCCTGCACGATATCCAGCGTCTTGCGCATCAGCGGCGGCTCGGTCTCGTTCGGATCGACGGCGGTCACGCCGGCATTGACGTCGAGAATGTGCGCCCCGGCGGCGGCCTGGGCGATGGCATCGGCCTCCACGGTCGAAAAATCGCCGGCCTCCATCTCGGCCGCCAGCTTCTTGCGGCCGGTCGGGTTGATCCGCTCGCCGATCACGCAGAACGGCCGCTCAAAGCCGATGATCGCTTCTTTGGTCTGTGAGGCAACAAGGGTCTCGGTCATGGCAGGTACCTTTAGCAATGGCGATTGGTTATCGCGGGGCTCAGCGCGCAGGCGCCCAGCCTTCGTTGTTGATCAGTGATTTCAAGCGCTCCTTGCCGTAGTCGGCTTCCAGGGATGCACAGGCGGCATCTGCTTCCTTGGCGAGGTCGTCGCTGCAGTCCACCGGGTCGGCCCGATGCCATTCTTCCAGATAGGCATCGGTTTCCGCCGCGCCGCCGCGCATTGCCGCCATGTCGATAGCTTCCTGGAAGCGGTCGGACAGCATCCGTTTTTCGGCCTTGCGGCCGGCCTTTACGACCACTTGAGACGGGATATCGCGCCACAAGGTCACGATCAGCTTCGCCATAGGTCTGTCCCACAGTTTTCAGGTTGAAACCACGTTGTCTATGCCACACTTGCGCTGTTGTGTAACTGGCAACTTGTAGATTTCCGACGGATGTGGACGCAAAACCGACCGAGGCCGTTTTTGCCGGCGGCTCAGGCGGCCTCGGACTGGCGTTCGGCCGGCAGGATACCGAGGCACCGGCACATGGCCAGGGCAAGGTCGGGCCGGTTCAGGGTGAAGAAATGGAAATGCCGGCTGCCCCGGGCGGCCAGATCGAGCACCTGTTCGGCAGCCACGCTGGCCGCGACCAGTTTCTGCGCCTCGAGGTCGGCTTCAAGCCCGGCGAAGCGCGCATGCAGCCACTCGGGTATGCTGGTGCCGCACCTGGCGGCAAAGCTGCACACCTTGGCGAAATCGTGGATCAGCAGGATGCCGGGTACGATCGGTTGTGACAGCCCGCGCGCGGCGCAGCGGTCCTGCAGCCTGTAGAACATGTCGTTGTCGAAGAAGAACTGGGTGATTGCCCGGTCGGCACCGGCATCCAGCTTGGCTGCAAGATTGTCCATGTCGGCCTCGCGCGACGGCGAATCCGGGTGAACCTCCGGGTAGGCCGCCACCGAAATGTCGAAGCCGCCGCGCCGGGCCAGACTGGCCACCAGATCGCGGGCGTTGCGATAGCCTTGCGGATGGGCCTGGTAGCGTGCGCTGCCGGCCGGTGCATCGCCGCGCAGCGCCACGATGTGGCGCAGGCCGAGCTGTTCGTACATATCGACAACGGCGTCGGTCTTGCGCCGTTCGGCACCGACACAGGTCAGATGCCCGGCGATGCTGTGATCGGTTTCCCCGACCAGGCGCGACACCGATTGCAGGGTCCGGTTCTGGGTGCTGCCGCCGGCGCCGTATGTCACCGACATGAAGGCCGGTGTGTAGCACTGCAATTCCCTGGCCATCGCCACCAGCGCGTCGTTGCCCGCAGCATCGGCGGCGGGGAAGACTTCGAACGACAGGGTGAACCCACCATTCTTGCGGGCCATCGCAAAAGCGCTCTGGGAAAGATGGGTCATGCTCAACCTCAATCATATAAAGACATCCTTATATGATCATATCTTAACGGGTATGTCAACCTGGAAACCAACGCATTGCAGCTTGACGTAAGGTTCAATGGCTTTATCGTGATGCGCTTTCCGGCAGCCTCCGTCGCGTGGTTTTGCCAGTTCCGGCTTTGTCGTCTTGCCGCGGCGTGGTAGACTTTGCCGGACAGGGGGTCCGGGATGCACGACAATTTGGAGCGCGCACATGACCCTTTTTTCGACTGCCATCCGCAACAAAGCCTGCATCGCGATCCTCGCCGGCCTGTTCTTTCTCGTTTCCGGACATGAACTCGGCGCCCCGCCGGCACAGGCCGCGACCTGCCCGGCCGGCAACGTCGCGCTGAAAGCCGGCAACGCGTTCGTCAGTGCCGCCCGCAGCCGTTCGCCGTCGCGCTTTGCCAGCGCCTTGCGGTCGCACACCAACATGCGCCGCATCGCAATGTTTGCGCTCGGCAAGTATCGCAAGAAACTGCCCAAGGGCAACGAGGCCCAGTACGTCCAGCTCACCAGCCGTTACGTCGCCCGCACCCTGGCCAACTTTTCCAAGAAGTTTCGCGCCTCTTCCGTCGAAGTCGTGCGCTGCCGCGGTGCCACGGTGGAAAGCAAGCTCAATCAACTCGGCGGCCGTCCGCCGCAAAAGGTGCTGTGGAAGGTCAAGGGCAGCAGGGTCAGCGACGTCAATGTCCAGAACGTCTGGCTTGCCCAGTTGCTGCGCTCGAATTTTTCTTCGGTTCTGAAGAAGGGTGGCGGCAACATCAACGTGCTGCTGGCCCATCTCGGCGGTGGCAGCGGCCGCGGCGCCAAGATCGATCAGAAGTAGCGCTCGCGCCTGACCCGGTTTGCCCGCTGGACGTCGTTTCCAGGCCAGAATCTGGCGCTCAGCGCCCCGCCGGCCACCCGGTTCGGCGCTAAGAATGACCAATGTTGAGGTTGCCTCAACACACGGTGATGGTGCCGGCAAGGCGTATAGGTGATGTGAAAGCCATGGAAAACGAACAATCAGCACAAGGCGGCCGCCGCGGACGCCGTTCAGGTGGCGGTGCCGATGCGCGCCGGGCGGCAAGAGGCAGCCGCACTGCAGCCCAGCTGACCTACATCAAGCGCCGCATCCCGCACTACGAGGTGCTGGACGATGAAGGCCTGACCCTCATCGAGAACAACGCCGAAACCGTCCTGCAGGAGGTCGGCATTGATTTCCGCGATGACGAAGAGGCCCTGCAGATGTGGAGGGACGCCGGCGCCGACGTGAAGGGCGAGCGGGTTCGCTTTCCCAGGGGCCTGGTGCGCGAACTGATCAAGACCGCACCGCCGGTCTTTACCCAGCATGCCCGTAATCCCGAGCGCTCGGTGCAGATCGGCGGGGATGCCACGGTCTTTGCACCGGTCTACGGCCCGCCGTTCGTGCGCGACCAGGACAATGGCCGGCGCTATGCCACCATCGAGGACTTTCGCAATTTCGTGAAGCTGGCCTATTCGGCCTCCTCGATCCACCATTCCGGTGGCACCGTATGCGAGCCGGTCGATATTCCCGTCGCCAAGCGCCATCTCGACATGGTCTACAGCCACATCCGCTACTCCGACAAGCCGTTCATGGGCTCGGTCACCGCGCCGGAACGGGCCGAGGATTCCGTGGCCATGGCCAAGATGGTTTTCGGCGACGAGTTCGTCGACAACAATTGTGTGCTGATCAACCTGATCAACGCCAATTCGCCAATGGTCTTCGATGACACCATGGTCGGCGCCATGAAGGTCTATGCCCGTGCCGGCCAGGCCTGCGTCGTCTCGCCGTTCATCCTGTCAGGGGCCATGTCGCCGGTCACCGTGGCCGGAACCCTGACCCAGATCCTTGCCGAGGCCACCGTCGGCATGGCCTTTGCCCAGTTGTGCCGCCCCGGTGCCCCGGTCGTCTTCGGCACCTTTGCCAGTTCGATGTCGATGCAGTCCGGCGCCCCCACCTTCGGCACGCCGGAACCGGCCCACGTCCTGTTCGGCGCCGCCCAGCTTGCCCGCCGCCTCGGCGTGCCGTTCCGCTCCGGCGGCTCCCTGTGCGGGTCCAAGCTGCCCGATGCCCAGGCTGCGCACGAGAGTTCCAACACCATCGTGCCGACGCTGCTGGCCGGGGTGAACTTCGCGCTCCATTCGGCCGGCTGGCTCGAAGGCGGTCTGGTGTCGTCCTATGAGAAGTTCATTATCGACGCCGACCAGCTCGGCATCATGCAGGCGTTCGCGTCCGGCATCGACACCTCCGAGAACGGCCAGGCCATGGATGCCATCGCCGAAGTCGGCGCCAAGTCGCCCGACGAGGGCCGCCATTTTCTCGGCACCGCCCACACCCAGGCCAATTTCGAGACCGCCTTTTACCGCTCGCGGATTGCCGACAACAACTCGTTCGAGCAATGGCAGGCCGAGGGCGAAAAGGATGCCGCGACACGGGCCAACGCCATCTGGAAACAGCGCCTTCAGGACTATGTCGAACCGGGCCTCGACGCCGCGATAGACGACCGGCTCCAGGACTTCATGGCCAAGCGCAAGGAAATCCTGCCTGACGCGGTGTCGTAACCGGCGCCGAAAGGCCCGGTGAGTGTCGTATTCAGCAAAAACCGGTCGCCATCGGGCCGCAAATGCCGGCAAGGGTGCGCCTAAACTTGATCGGTGAGGGCAGTTCACGGGTTGCATCCGCGCCTGTGGCTGTTAGTCTAGCCGGGGTGGCATCTGATGCCACGAAGCATTCGCGCGCAAAGTTTGAAATGCCAAAAAACGCCGTTGCTTGAAAGTTTCTAAGGGAGGAAGTTTGGAATGTCAGAAAAAGAACATATCTGGATACCGCGACTGAAGCAGTATCTCGCCGACAAGGAAATCGACCGGCGCGAATTCGTACGCTATTCGACCCTGCTCGGCATGTCGGCGGGCGCCGCCTACATGTGGGCCGGCAAGATCACCGGCCAGCCGTTTGCGCCGCCGGCGCGCGCCGCCGAGCTGCCCAAGGGCGGCAAGCTGAGGATTTCCATGCGCGTGCCGAAGATCGATTCGCCGCATACGTTCTCGTGGATTTATGACTCCAACATCCTGCGCGGTGTCTGCGGTTATGTCACCCGCACCGGCGTCGATAACGTGACCCGCCCGCATCTGGCCGAGAGCTGGACCGCATCGGAGGACCTCAAGACCTGGACCTTCAAGGTCCGTCCGATCAATTGGCACAGCGGCCGCAAGCTGACCGCCGAGGACCTGGCCTGGAACATCAGGCACTGCCTCGATGCCGAAACCGGATCGTCGGTCGTCGGCCTGATGAAGGGCTACATGCTCAACGAGGTCGACAGCGGCAAGAAGGACGACAGCGGCAACCCGGTTATGACCACCGAGTTGTGGGATGCCAACGCCATTCAGGTCGTCGACGACTCGACGCTGGTCATGAACCTCAAGGAAGCCCAGGTCGCGGTGCCGGAGCATCTGTTCCACTATCCGCTCGGCATCATCGATCCGGAAGGCGGCCACACCTTCGGCGTCGGATCGAACGGAACCGAAGCATTCGAGCTGGTCGAATACGAGGTCAACCGCAAGGCGATCCTGAAGGCCCGTACCGACTACTATGGCGACGGCCCGTACCTCGATGAGGTGCACTTCATCGATCTGGGCGACAACTCGGCGGCCGAAGCCGCAGCCGTTGCATCCAAGCAGGTCGATCTGGCCTACGAGGGCAATGCCGAACAGTTGCCGCTGTTCCAGGGCATGGACCACGTGGCCATCTACCAGT
>JAHEJE010000004.1 GCA_024639035.1 Alphaproteobacteria bacterium | reverse complement strand
GAAGAAACCGCGGTCGTGCTGCGGCGCAACTCGCAGGCCCGGCGTTTTATTCTCAGGCTGGACAGGTCCGGTGACGCCGTAAGCGTCACGGTACCCGAGTTTGCCAGCTTCACAGCGGCCATGGCGTTCACGGCCGAGCACGCGAACTGGATCAGACAGCAACAGCGCAAACAGAAGCCAGCAAGGCCCTTTGCCGCGTGTCAAACCTTACCGCTGCGCGACGTGGATCATCGGGTCGTGCATGTGCCGCAATCGCGCGGAGCCGTTCGGATAGACAGCAGGGCACGCGAGATCCATGTGGCGGGGCGGCCCGAACATCTGGCGCGGCGCCTCAAGGACTGGCTCAAACACACAGCACGCACTGATCTTGAGGAGGCCTGCCACACCTACAGCTCCGTCATGGGATTGAAATTCAGCCGGATCACCATACGCGACCAGACCAGCCGTTGGGGTTCGTGCAGTGCCAAGGGGGCGTTGTCGTTTTCATGGCGACTAATTCTGGCACCGGAGTTCGTGCTCGACTACGTCGCCGCCCACGAAGTGGCGCACTTGCAGGAGATGAATCATGGCCCGGCGTTCTGGGCTTTGGTGGAGCGTCACTGCCCGCAGACCGACGAAGCGCGCAGGTGGTTGAAGACGCATGGCGCCAATCTGCACAGATACGGCAGATGATGCTGCGGCCGGGCTCCATCGCACTGACTGCGGTCCTTGCCATGCTGACGGCGCTTGGGCCGTTGTCGACCGACATGTATCTGCCTTCATTGCCGGCCATCGGCGGGTATTTTGCCGTATCGACGTCTTCGGTTCAGCTCACCCTGAGCCTGTTTCTAGCTGGGTTTGCGGTTGGGCAGATTATATACGGCCCACTCTCCGACAAGCTCGGGCGCAAGCCGGTCCTGATTGGCGGCCTGATGTTGTTCCTCGCCGCGACCCTGGCGTGCGCATCGGCGCCAAGTATCCAACTGCTGATCGCTGCCCGATTTGCCCAGGCCGTTGGGGCCTGTGCGGCAATCGTTCTGGCTCGGGCAATCGTGCGCGACCTGTTCGATGGCAGCGAGGCCGCGCGCATGCTGTCGATGATGGGAGCGCTGATGGGGCTTGTGCCAGCCATCGCCCCAGTGATCGGCGGCGTACTGGAAACGCAGTTCGGCTGGCGGGCGAGTTTTTTATTGGCGGCCGGCCTGGCCTGCGTGCTGCTCGCTGTCGTTGCCCTGCGGCTGCCGGAAACGCTTGAGCCCGGCCGCCGGGGTCGGTTGTCTTTCGGCCGGATGCTCATCGATTTCTGCAACCTTGCGCGCGATGCCACGTTCCTGCGCTACTCCGGGGCTGTGTGCCTTGGGTACGGCGGATTATTTGCATTCATCTCGGGGTCGTCATTCGTCCTGCAACAGCGCTACGGATTGAGCGAGCTGCAATTCGGTCTGTCGTTCGCGGCCTGCGTCGTCGGTTATATCGCCGGCACGCTGGCGGGTGTGCGACTGAGCAGATCACTTGACATTCCGACCCTGTTGTTCGCCGGCACCGCAGCGTTGGCAGCGGGTGGCGTGTCGATGGTGATCGCCATGGCGAGCGATGTGCCCCGGGTCTGGCATGTGCTGGTCCCGATGACGGTCTACATGGTCGGTGTCGGCCTGACCCTGCCGCAATCCATGGCCGGTGCAATCACCCCGTTCCCCCATGCAGCGGGAACAGCATCGTCGTTGATGGGGTTTGTCCAGATGACCTTTGCAGCGTTGGTCGGAGTGGTGACCGCGCGGGCGATTGATCATACGCCGCTGGCGCTCGCCTGGATCATCGCAGTACTGGGGGTGGCAAATCTTGTGCTCAGCCTGTCTTGGCGGTGGCGGAATGGCAGTTGATTGCAAACCGGTCGAGACCGGCTGTCACCTACTGTCTTCAAGCTCTTTTTGGCGGCGGCGCTGGCGGTCTGCTCGGCGCCGAGAACGATCGTTTTGCGTTTCTGAAGGCAGTTCGCGGGTGGCGGTCTGCGAGCCGCCAAACAGATCACGCAGGATTCCGGCGAAACCGCCGCGATCCTGGGACGATATCGGAATCTCGCCGAAGCTGTCGGCATATTGCGACGGCTTGTCGCCGGGGAGTTCGACCATCTGCAAACCGGCGTGGGCCTCGACCATGACCTTGCGCCAGACAGAAGCGGGAATACTGCCGCCGGTCACCCGTGCGGTTGGCGAATTGTCATCGTTGCCGACCCAAACGCCGCCGATGAGGTGGCTGGTGAAGCCCATGAACCAGGCATCGCGATAGTCCTGGCTGGTGCCGGTCTTGCCGGCGACATCCTGGTTGGGCAATCGGGCACGCTTGCCGGTGCCTGCGCGCACGACAGTGCGCAGCATGTCGTTCATCGCACCCAGATCATAGGACGAGACAATCTGGCCTAAGCCGGTTCCCTTGCGCTCGTAAAGCACCTTGCCGGCGCGGGTCGTAATGCGGGTTACGACATGCGGAGTGATCAGGTTTCCGCCGTTGGCAAACGGGGCATAGGCGGCGGTCAGTTCGAGCAGCGACACTTCCGAGGTCCCTAGCGCCAAGGAGGCATTGGCTTTCAATTCCGAGTTGATGCCCATGCGGTGCGCCGTCGTCACGATCGACTGCGGGCCGACCGAAGACCCCAACCTCGCGGCAACGGTATTGATCGATGATGCCAATGCCTGGCGCAATGTCACTTCGCCGCGATAGCCGCCACCATAATTCTGCGGTTTCCAGCCATCGATCTCGACCGGCTCGTCGTACTCAACCGAGTTGGGCGACATGCCGAACTCGACGGCGGTCAGATAGACAAACGGCTTGAAGGCCGAACCGGGTTGACGCTTGGCGTGTACGGCGCGGTTGAACTGGCTCTTGACGTAGCTGCGTCCACCAACCATGACCCGCACGCCGCCGCTGGTGTCCATGACCACCATGGCCCCTTGCGATACCTTGAGTCTGCGGCCGTTCTTGTCGAGTTCTGAATTCAAGGTGCGTTCGGCGAGCTGCTGCAATCTGCGGTCGAGCGTCGTCTCAACCACGATACTCTGATCGAAGCGTCCGATCAGCTCCGGCAATTGCTCCGACACCCAATCGACGATGTACTGGGTTGCCGGGACATAACCATTGTTCTCGACGGTGCGCGCAGAGCTTCGATCGAACCTACCCTGATCGCTGGAAATATAACCGATCTCCACCATGTCCTTGAGGACCTCGCGGGCGCGGGCCTCGGCGCGCTCGGGGTGGCGCAAGGGATTGTAATACGACGGCGCCTTGAGCACAGCGGCCAGGATGGCGGCCTCACCAAGGGTAACTTTGCGGGCCGACTTGCCGAAATACTTCTGAGCGGCTTTCTCAACGCCGATGGCGCCGGCGCCGAAATAGACCCGATTGAGATAGAGTTGGAGAATCTCGTCCTTGGAGTACTTGTTCTCCAGCCAAATCGACAGCACCGCTTCCTGAAACTTGCGCTCATAAGTCCGCTCGGGCTTGAGAAACAGGTTCTTGGCGAGCTGCTGGGTGATGGTCGAGCCGCCCTGGACAACGCGGCCGGCGCGATAATTGGCAATCGCGGCGCGCACCAGGCCCTGAATGTCGACGCCGAAATGAGAATAGAACCGACGGTCCTCGATGGCGATGACAGCCTGCGGCACGTAAGGCGGCAGTTCCGAGATCCGGGCTTCATCGCCGAAAAACGATCCGCGCTCGGCCAGGACATGGCCGTCCGATGACAGTACCATCATGCCGGGTTCGCGGTCGGGAATGTCAAACAACCCCTGTTTTTGCAGGCCGAAGAACACATAGCCGGTGGTGGCAGCGGCAATGACGACGCCCCACAAACCCAGTGTCATTACCCACGACAACAGGATGAAAACCACCGGGCGGTTCCGGCGGCGGCTGCGGCGTGGTTTCTTGGACTCCGATTTTCTTGCCGCGGATGCCGACAATTTGGGTTCGGCGCGAGACTTGCGCGTCGCGCGGGTCGGCTTTTTCTTGCGGCCGAATAGACCCATTATCTCGTCACATCCCGGTCGTTTACTTCCAATTCACGCTTCAGCGCATCACAGTCACCACCAAACATGACCACAACATGGCTCCCTGAAGGATACTGACCGCTTCTAGGGTCCGGACCCTAAACGTCCAAGTTGGCAACCGAAAGCGCGTTCTCGCGAATGAAGTCACGCCGCGGCTCGACGACATCGCCCATCAGCTTGGTGAACAGGTCGTCGGCCTGGTCGAGCTCCTTGACCTCGACGCGAAGCAATGACCGGGCGTTGACGTCGAGTGTCGTTTCCCAAAGCTGCTCAGGGTTCATCTCGCCAAGGCCCTTGTAGCGCTGCATGGAGATGCCCTTGCGGCCCTGCCGGAAAATTTCGTCGAGAAGCTCGATTGGAGAGTGGATGGCGATTTCGGTGTCCTTGCGGCGCAGAACAGCCGGACGACCATAGACCTCCTGGAGCTGAGCGGCCATCCGGTCCAGCCGCATGGCGTCGGAAGAGGCAATCAGCCGACCATCAATGGTCCAATGCTCCTTTACCCCGCGCACCTCGCGGGTGAACATCAGGCCGCCATCATCTGTGGACGCACCCTGCCAGCCGCGTTCGGTTTCCTCGGAGATGGTATCGAGTCGCCTGGCGATGTAGTCGGCGGCAACGTCGGCATCGTCGCGATTGGACAGGACCTCCGGATTGAGTGCACCAGCGATCGCCACCTGTTCGATCACGAACCGAGGGTAGCGAGAATGCAGGGCATCAAGAGCGGCCCTGACCTGCAGCGCCTCGGAAATGATCGTGGCAAGATCGGCCTTGGCCCGTTCCTCGCCGTTGCCGGAAATCAGAACGCAATCCTCCAGACCGGCCTCGACGAGATAGGTCTCGAGAGCCTGATCGTCCTTGAGATACTGTTCCGACGTGCCGCGCTTGATCTTGTAGAGCGGCGGCTGGGCGATATAGAGATGGCCGTTCTCAATGATCTCGGGCATCTGACGGTAAAAGAAGGTCAGCAACAAGGTGCGAATGTGAGCGCCGTCGACATCGGCGTCGGTCATGATGATGATGCGGTGGTAGCGCAGCTTGGCGATATCGAAATCCTCGCGGCCGATGCCTGTGCCGAGCGCGGTGATCAGCGTGCCGATTTCCGACGACGACAGCATCTTGTCGAAACGGGCGCGCTCGACATTGAGGATCTTTCCGCGCAACGGCAGCACGGCCTGGTTCTCGCGGTTTCGGGCCTGCTTGGCCGAGCCGCCGGCCGAGTCGCCCTCGACGATGAAAATCTCCGATTTGGCCGGGTCGCGTTCCTGACAGTCGGCGAGTTTGCCGGGCAGAGAGGCGACATCCAGCGCGCCCTTGCGTCTGGTCAATTCGCGGGCCTTGCGGGCGGCTTCGCGGGCGGCCGCGGCTTCGGCGACTTTGGATACGATCATCTTAGCTTCGTTGGGGTGCTCTTCAAACCAGGAACCGAGCTGCTCGTTGACGATGCTTTCAACAATCGGACGAACCTCTGACGACACCAACTTATCCTTGGTCTGGGAAGAGAATTTTGGATCAGGCACCTTGACTGACAGCACTGCCGTCAACCCCTCGCGGGCATCATCGCCGGTCAGCGAGACCTTCTCGCGTTTGGCAATGCCGGAGGAATTGGCATAGCCATTGACGATGCGTGTCAACGCGCCGCGGAAACCGGCAAGATGGGTACCGCCATCGCGCTGCGGAATGTTGTTGGTAAAGCACAAAACGGACTCATGATAAGAACTGTTCCACCACAGCGCGCATTCTATGGTCACACCGTCTCGTTCGCCGGTGAGGTTTACAGGTTCAGGGATCAACCCGGTCTTGGTGCGGTCAAGATATTCGACAAATGCCTTGATGCCGCCTTCGTAATGCAGGTCCCTTTCGACCGGCTCAACGCCGCGGTTGTCGGTGAGGACGATCAAGACGCCTGAATTGAGGAAGGCAAGCTCGCGCAGGCGATGCTCCAGAGTGGCAAAATCGAACTCGGTCTTGGTGAAAGTCGCGGGGCTGGGCAGGAAGGTGACCGCCGTGCCTTTCTTGCCATCGGATGGGCCGGTCTCCATCAGCGGTGCATCGGCCTCGCCATTGGTGAAGTTGATCTCAAACGCCTTGCCATCGCGCCAGATGCTAAGCTTCAGCCATTGCGATAGGGCGTTCACAACCGATACGCCAACGCCATGCAGGCCACCGGAGACCTTATAGGAATTCTGATCGAACTTACCGCCGGCGTGAAGTTGAGTCATAATCACCTCGGCTGCGGAAATCCCTTCACCGGAGTGAATGTCAGTGGGAATGCCGCGGCCGTTGTCGGTTACCGTACAGGATCCATCCGCGTTCAGCGTAACGGTTACCCGGTCGCAATGCCCGGCCAGCGCCTCATCGACTGCATTGTCCACGCATTCGTAAATCATGTGATGCAGTCCGGAACCGTCATCGGTGTCGCCAATATACATTCCCGGACGCTTGCGAACCGCATCAAGGCCTTTGAGAACCTTTATTGACTCCGCGCCGTAACCGCTTTGGTCCTGGTCGTGATCGCTCATGGAATGTCTTGCCTTTCACCCGGCCTCAGTGCCGGTACACGGTTCCGTCTTCGACCTTCAAGGCATTGGCCCTGCCGGCCAACGCTTCAAACAATGCCTCATCGGTGCCAGTCATCCATGCCTGACACCGCAAGCGTTCAATCTCAGCGAACAATGCTGCCCGCCTTTTTTCGTCGAGATGCGCGGCAACCTCGTCCAAAAGAACCAACGGCGTCCAACCGTCAAAGCGAACAGAGGCAGCCCGCACATGCGCCAGCGTGATGGCAATCAACAAGGCCTTTTGCTCTCCCGTCGAACACGACCGCGCCGGCATTTGATTGCCGGCGTGATGCACGGCGAAGTCCGACCTGTGCGGCCCACTCAACGTTCGTCCGGCCGCCTGGTCCCGGCGGCGCGAATCAGCCAGCATTGTACGATATTCATCCTCAAGCTGCACGGCCGGCATTTGCCTGACCATGCCTTCGAGGTGTCCGTCAATTGCAAGGATGGCACAGGGAAAAACATCGCCCTGCCCGGCCGATCCGGTATCGTATATATAGGACTGCAAGACCTCAATTGCATCCACCCGGGCAACGGCGACCGCCGCACCGGATTCCGCCAATTGCTCTTCTATACCACCGAGCCACCTGGCATCAAAATTCACCTCGGTCAGTATCCGATTGCGTTCGCGCAGGAGTTTTTCAAGACGCGCCACCCGGCCGGCATGTTCGGGGTCGAAAGCCAATACGATGCGATCGAGGAAACGCCGGCGATCGCCAGCGGGACCGGCAAACAAACGGTCCATGGCCGGCGTCAGCCAAATCGCACGAACATAGTTGCCCAGGCTGCCTGAGGTGCGTTGCGGCTGACCGTCGATCCGGACCTGCCGGGAGGACGCGGGCACACCATCATGCACGGGCATCTGCCAGGCGGTGCCTATATCAACCGCGCCCTGCGGTCCGTCGATCTCCGCGGCAATTGCCCACCCCGCACTTGAGGCCTCTCCTTTGCGGCGGGCAATCTGATCAAATGGCGCACCGCGCAGACCTCGACCGGGCGCCAGCAGGGAGACCGCTTCCAACAAATTGGTCTTGCCGGCACCGTTGGCCCCGGTGATCACCACCGGGCGCCGATCGACCTCCAGCCGCAACGCAGGATAGTTGCGAAAGTCGGTCAACGTCAGGCGCGCGACACACAGGGCGCCGGGGTCTTGCGTGGGCGGGTACACTTCAGCCATGACCGGATGGGACAAACCGGTGCGCCGCTGCCGTGCTACTCACACGCGCATCGGCATCAGCACGTACAGCGTACTTTCATCGCCCGCATCGCGAACAATGGTGGGCGATCCGCTGTCGGCAAAGACAAAGACCGCATTGTCGGTCTTGAACTGGGCGGCGATGTCCATCAGGTAGCGAGAGTTGAACCCGATATCGATGCCTTCGGAGCCATAGGTGGCAGCGATTTCTTCTTCGGCTGAACCGCTGTCTGGATTGTTGACCGAGAGCACCACACGGTTGTCAGCGATGTTGAGCTTGACTGCCCGGCCCTTCTCGCTGGAGATGGTCGAGACCCGGTCTACAGCCTGGGCAAACAACCGGGTATCAATTTCCATGACCTTGTCGTTGCTCTTCGGGATGACCCGCTCATAGTCGGGAAAAGTGCCGTCGATCAATTTGGACGTCAGCACGACAGCGGCAACTGTGAAGCGGATCTTGCTGGCTGAAAGCGAGATGGCGACATCGGCGTCGGTGTCCTCGAGAAGTTTGATCAACTCAAGAACTGTCTTGCGCGGGACGATAATGCCCGGCATCCCAGCGGCACCTTCAGGGCAGGCCTGCTCGGCCTGGGCCAGGCGGTGGCCATCGGTGGCCACAGCGCGCAAGCGATGGCCGCCGTCCGCCTCAATCGTGTGCAAATAGATGCCGTTCAGGTAATAGCGGGTTTCCTCGGTCGAAATGGCAAAACGGGTCTTTTCGATCAGGTACTTCAGGTCATTCGGCGGAATGGCGAACTCATTGGTGAATTCACCAGCCGCAAGATCAGGGAAATCTTCCGGCGGAAGCGCCTGCAGGGCAAACCTTGAACGGCCGGAAATGACCATCAGGCGGCCTTCGTCAGGACCGCGCTCCAGTTCGAGTTGCGAGCCATCGGGCAGCTTGCGCACAATGTCGTACATCATGTGCGCCGGCACGGTGGTTGCACCGCTTTGCGAAACTTCGGCCGGCACGGTTTCGACGACCTCAATGTCCAGATCGGTGGCCGAGAGGCGAATCTCGTCAGACGCGGCGCTGATCATCACGTTGGACAAAATGGGTATGGTATTGCGGCGTTCGACCACGCTCTGAATGTGGTTGAGGGCTTTCAGGAGCGCCGAGCGCTCAATGGTCACACGCATGTGTCAAACCTTCCTGACAAGGCGAATCACCGGACCATGGTGGTGCAGGCACGATCCGACAGGGTGTGCGAATTTGCCGGTATTGTGGATTTTTTGCAAGTGTAAACACCGGGATATGCCCGAGTTTGACGCTCACCAAGGTTGCCGGGAAGGCCTGCAATCCGTCGCCGACTATCCCTGTTCGATCAGCTTCATCAGCAGACTGACTTCACGGGCCAGTTGATCGTCGGTCTTGAGCAGCCCTTCGATCTTGCGCACGGCGTGCAAGACGGTGGAATGATCACGGCCGCCGAAGCGCCTACCGATCTCGGGGAGCGAGCGCGGGGTCAGCTTCTTGGCCAGATACATACCGACCTGACGCGGCCGTACGATCGAGCGAGCCCGGCGCGGAGACAACAAATCGGCGCGCGGTACATTGTAATGCCGGCCGATGATCCTCAGGATATCGTCTATCCGCACGCGGGTCATCTCGGATGCGTTGGCCAGGTCACGCAGCGCCGTTGCAGCCATCTCAATGGTCATCATAGCCCCGGTCACCTGCTGCGAGGCAACGACCCGATTGAGTGCGCCGTCCAGTTCGCGGCCGCCGGCCGGGATGCGATTTGCAACGAACTCGATGACTTCGTCGGAGATGGTTATTCGCGGATCTTTACGCCGGGCCTCGGCCAATCTGGCGTGCAGAATCTGACGGCGCAATTCCAGCTCAGGCGTCTCGATATCGACCACCAGACCACCGGCAAGGCGCGAGCGCATGCGTTGGTCTATGCTTTCAAGCTGGGCCGGGGGAACATCTGCAGCGATAATCACCTGGCGCTTGGCGTCGACGAGAGAATTGAAGGTGTGGCAGAATTCCTGCTGCATCGACTTGCCCTGAAGAAACTGGAAGTCGTCGATCAGCAGCACATCGATGTTCTGGAACTCATCCTTGAAGGACAGGACGTCACGTGATTTCAGAGCCGCGATGAAATGGTACATGAACCGTTCGGCGGTGATGAACAGTACTTTGCGGCTCGACTGCTGTTGGCGAATGCGCCAGGCGATCGCGTTCAGCAGGTGTGTCTTGCCCAACCCGGCACCCGAATGGATGAAAAGCGGATTGAAGCTGACCGGGGCCCCGGCGCGCGCATCGGCAACCCTCAGGGCGGCAGCATGGGCGAGCGCATTGGACTTGCCGAGGACGAAAGTTTCAAACGTCAGAGATTGATCGAGGCTGGAGCCTCGTGAATTGCCCGATTGCAGATTCGAGGGAAAACCGCCCGAATCGGCCTCAGCGGCCGGGTCGTTCAGGCCACGGACCGCCAAACCCGTGCGAGCCTGCGGCAAACCACGCGTGCGCACCCGAACGTGAACGCTATCGAGTGCCGCGAATTCCGCGGCGCACAGTCGAAACAGTCTTGCCTGATAGTGGGATTCGATCCAATTGCGCAAAAACCGGGTGGGTACGGAAACCACAAGCCGGGAATTGCGCAATTCCTCAAACTCCATTCTGGCGAACCAGCTGGAATAAAGGTCTTCGCCGAATTCCGAACGCAATCGCTTCACCACGCGAGGCCACTTGTCTTTCATGTCCTCACCCGCATCTTGGATATCCGTATTTTCGCCCATTGCCCTATTCAGTTCTTGTAAATTGGAAATTGCCTCAGTCCCAACCGACAGGTCCACCATGCCCTTTGCGAACAGTGCCTGTTTGCCACTGCCTGGGTGTTGTGTTTGGCGTCCTAGTCTCAACTCACTTCTATCCATGTCCTCCCACGTTGTTCACGCGCCACAGGCGCCGAAATGGCTTTTCGCAAAGCCCTCGCGCGGCCGCATAGCATCTTACGCAGCCTCACATTCGCCTCGTATCCGAGACAAGATTATCCCGCACAGGACTTACTTACCCTGGGGAACAATTCCTATATTGACAGGTGCCCGCACCCACTTGGAAGTTGTAAACTGTCGCCACTACCCAAGCTGTAAGTACGCAGCTTTTGAACTAACGCCCCGACTTATTGCCTTGTTGTCTTGGCGTTGCTTTACCCCGCAACGCCCGGAGACCTTACACAGGCCGATTTGGGGTGACAACCAATTTTGTGGGCGTCGTCAGTGTACAGAACAAATGTTTAAGGGGATGACGCCACGACCGGTGCAGGGGTCTTGCAGTTCAAGTCGTTGACTCATCGCGAAGAATCCCGTCAAGCAGATTTTTTGCCACAATGCCGGCAAATATCGAAAAAACGGCGCGCAAATTGACAAAAACCCCGGGCAAGGCTGAGGAAAATTATCTTGAAACCCCGCATTGCGGATAACTGGCTGTTTTGCAACAATAATTCATGTGCGTCTTGAGATCACAACAGACCAAGAAAATGGCCGCGGTGCCTTTCAGCACTGCAGCCTAAAAATTTTCTGACTGATGTTGAAAAACCAGCTTCGCCCGCGTGGCGGCGTTGTACAACCCCGCGCAACAAGCCAAACGGTCAGGCAAGCGCCTTGACGCGGCTGGACAAGCGCGAAATCTTGCGAGCGGCTGTGTTCTTGTGCAGTACGCCCTTTTGGGCACCGCGCATCAGTTCCGGCTGGGCGGCCTTGAGAGCCTCGCTGGCGAGTGCATGATCGCCGCTGGCGAGCGCTTCTTCGACCTTGCGCACAACAGTCCGCACCCGGCCGCGCCGCGACTTGTTGGTTTCAGTGCGGCGGGCGGTCTGGCGTACCGCCTTTCTTGCCGAACGGGTATTCGCCATATCTAACTTCCTCAGTCTTCAAGCTTGAATAACAGCCTGTCGGCAAATTTGCCTTTGGGCTGGATGGCACCACATTGACCATCGCAATCGCGCGCTTATAGTCGCAGCGCAAGCGCCCGTCAACTGAAACAGCGCCGCAGGCGATGGCGTGCCTGTTTATCTGTTGGCGAACCTGGGCTTTCTCTTTTCGGCGAATGCCGCCATGCCTTCCTTCTGATCTTGGGTAGCGAACATCGACTGGAACAGGCGGCGCTCGAAGCGGACGCCTTCGCTCAGGGTCGTTTCGTAGGCACGGTTGACCGCTTCCTTGGTCATCATGACAATCGGCATGGACTTTCCGGCAATCTTGTTGCCAACCGAAACCGCTTCCTCGACGAGCTCGCTCACAGGCACGATGCGCGACACCAGACCGGCGCGCTCAGCCTCTTCGGCGTCCATCATGCGACCGGTCAGGCACATTTCCATCGCTTTGGACTTGCCGACAAAACGGGTCAGGCGTTGGGTGCCGCCGGCGCCCGGGCTGACGCCCAGGTTGATCTCCGGCTGACCGAACTTGGCATTGTCCGCGGCAAGAATGAAATCGCACATCATGGCCAGTTCGCAACCACCGCCCAAGGCGTACCCTGCCACTGCCGCAATGACCGGCTTTCGCTGTTCGGAAACGCGCTCCCAGCTGGTCAGGAAATCGCCGAGATACGCCTCCATGTAGGACATGGTCTGCATCTGTTTGATATCGGCGCCGGCGGCGAAGGCCTTTTCGCTTCCCGTGATGACGACACAACCGATGCTCTCATCGCCGGCATAGCCGGCAAGGGCATCGTTCAACTCATCAATCAAATCCGAGTTCAAAGCGTTCAGGGCATCAGGCCGATTGAGCGTGATCAGGCCAACTGCATCGCGTGTTTCGATTCTAATGTTCTGGTAGGCCATAGCGTTTCCCCGATGGACATCAGCGCTGACAGCGCGGGCAATAGAACGTCGAACGCCCTGACTGGACGATGCGGCGGACTATACCCTTGCAATCTTTATTGAGACAAGGCTTGCCCTCTCGATCGTAGGCACGAAAGCGCTGTTGAAAACCGCCCTGCGTGCCATGGGGCGCGGCATAGTCGCGCAATGTCGAGCCACCAGCCTCAATGGCCTCGACGAGAACCGCCCTGATCTCGGCAACCAGACGCTCAAGCCGCGAATCCGGTCGACGACCACGGGCAAGCGTGCCGGCCTGGCGCCGCGGCGACAGCCTGGTGCGGTTCAGTACTTCACAGACATAGATGTTTCCCAAACCGGCAACGATGCCCTGGTCAAGCAGAACTGCCTTGAGCGGCGACCGCCGGTTTGCGAAATGCGTCTTGAGGTAAGCAGCGTTCAACTCGTTACCCAACGGTTCCGCGCCCAGAACCTTGAGCAAGCGGTGTTGCGTCAGAGCACCAGTCGGGCACAGGTCCATGACCCCAAACCGGCGCGGGTCGGTATAGACCAGCAGGGTTCCGTCATCGAGCCTCAGCACTACATGGTCATGAGGTCCATCGGCTGCTCGTGAAGCCGGGGGTTCATAATAAAACTCGCCGAGATTCCGGTCTTGGCGGTCATTTGAAAACACCGAAAACCGACCGGTCATGCCAAGGTGGACGATCAGGGTTTCGTCGCTATCGAGACCGGCCAGAAGATACTTGGCCCGGCGCGACACATGCCTGATCCTGCGCCCTATCAGCCGTTGGGCAAATCGATCGGGAAAATCAAACCGTAGTCCCGCGCGCCGGACTTCGGCCGCAGAGATGACGCGCCCGACCATCGCAGCGTCCAGTCCGCGGCGTACGGTTTCGACCTCGGGAAGTTCCGGCATGGATAATGTTGTCTCTATGGTATAGGCCAGGGCGGCAGTTTGGCCTATACAGGAGGCCATGACCAGTCCGACCGCATCGCAGCAATCGCAGCCCCCGTCCGAACCCGTGGACTTCGGGTTCGTCAAGGTGTCCGAGGCCGCAAAGCAGGGGATGGTCAACGCCGTCTTCAGCAAAGTGGCCGAGCGCTACGATCAGATGAACGACCTGATGTCGGGAGGTCTGCATCGGCTGTGGAAGGACGATTTCGTCACCTGGCTCAATCCGCCGAAAGGCGGGCAGCGTTTCAACGTGCTCGACATGGCCGGCGGCACCGGCGATATCGCTTTTCGGATCGCCCGGGCTGCGGGGCGCGGAACCAGCGTAACCTTGGGCGACATTTCCCCGGAAATGCTGATGGAAGGCCGGCGCCGATCAAAAACCGAAGCGGTTCGGGGAACATGCCGTTTCCATGTCGCCAATGCCGAATGCCTGCCGTTTGGCGACAAGTGCTTCGATGCCTACACGATCGCCTTCGGCATCCGAAACGTCACCCGCATTGAAACCGCATTGGCCGAAGCTTATCGCGTGTTGAAGCCTGGCGGACGCTTTCTTTGCCTTGAATTCTCCGCACTGGCGGTGCCCGGTCTGCAGCAGATCTATGATGCCTATTCTTTTGCCGTCATACCGGCGGTCGGCAAGGCGGTGACCGGCGATGGCCAACCCTATCGGTATCTCGTCGAGAGCATTCGGAAATTCCCCAATCAGGAGACATTTGCAGCAATGATCCGCGAAGCGGGGTTTTCGCGGGTGCAGTACCGCAATCTTTCCGGAGGCGTTGCGGCGATTCATTCGGGATGGCGAATCTAGGGCAAGCCGAGGGTCCGGGGCGGCTGCGCGCCGTGGGCCTGGTCGCAGCATTTGCCATCATGACCTTGCCGGCGGTGGTCATTCAGTCAGGGCTTGCTTTGACGGCAGGCGCCGCGGCGCGGACGTTCCCTCACATCTATTTTCGCACCCTTGCAAAGGTTCTGGGGATCAGAGTGCGGGTTGAAGGATCACCTTTGTCCGGGCGCCCCTCGGTGTGGATTTCCAATCATGTTTCCTGGCTTGACATCATTATTCTCGGCGCGGTTCGGCCGGTAACGTTTGTCGCCAAGCGGGATGTATCGAAATGGCCGGTGTTCGGAGTAATGGCTCGGGTCGGACGGACCGTGTTCATTGACCGTGATCGGCGCCACCAGACAGGATCTGCCAAGGCCAGGATGGAGCAGAGACTGCAGGACGGTGAAACCCTGGTATTGTTCGCCGAGGGCACGTCCAGCAACGGCAATCGTGTGCTGCCGTTCAAGAGCGCCCTGTTTGGGGCGGCTGAGCTCAGCGCTGACGGCGCGCCTGTGAAAGTGCAGCCCGTGTGCCTTGCCTTGACCCACTGTCATGGCATTCCCTTGGGGTGGGCCGGGCGATCGCATTTTGCCTGGTATGGTGATATGGCCTTGCTTCCGCATCTTTGGAATGCGGCCAAGAAAGGTCCGATAGACGTAAGCCTGCGCTTTCACGAGCCGGTTGGTGTGGCTGAAGCAGGCGGGCGCAAGGCGCTGGCCAGACACTGCCAGGAAACCATCGCTGCCAGCCTTGCTCAATCGCTTTACCGGTAAGCTCTCCTGGCTGATCAATTGACTCCGGCTGCAAAACCCGTATGAGACCTGCAGCAACGGAGTCTCTCGTCCATGAACCTGCGAGCACCCAAGCGCGTCTTCATCAAGACCTACGGCTGCCAGATGAATGTCTACGACAGCGAGCGCATGGGCGATGTGCTGGCGCCGGAAGGCTTTGAAGCGGTCGATGAGGCCGGCAAGGCCGACCTTGTCATTCTCAACACCTGCCACATCCGAGAAAAGGCGGCTGAGAAAGTGTATTCCGAACTTGGCCGATTGCGCATACTCAAGCAGGAGCGTGCCGCCAACGGGCATGACATGTTGATAGCCGTTGCCGGCTGCGTTGCGCAGGCCGAAGGCGAAGAGATCGTCAACCGGGCGCCAGTGGTGGATGTCGTGGTTGGGCCGCAGACCTATCATCGGCTGCCTGAGTTGATATCGAGACGCACCGGAACAGGTGCTTCGATTGTCGAGACCGAATTCCCCACCGAGGACAAGTTCAGCCGGTTTGTGGAAACGAAACCGATTGCACGCAGTGTGACGGCTTTTGTCACGGTGCAGGAAGGTTGCGACAAGTTCTGCGCGTTCTGTGTCGTGCCCTATACACGCGGTGCCGAGTACTCTCGGTCGGCGGCGGCGGTGACGGCAGAAGCGGAGCGTCTGGCCGACGGCGGAGTGCGCGAAATCACCCTTCTGGGTCAGAACGTGAATGCATATCATGGCGACGGACCTGACGGCGAAAGCTGGAGCCTGGGCAGGCTGCTTACTCAGCTGAGCAAGATCGAAGGGATTGAACGGATCCGCTATACCACCAGCCATCCGCGGGACATGGATGAGGAATTGATCGAGGTCCATGGCAGCAACCCAAAGGTGATGCCCTACCTCCACTTACCGATCCAGGCCGGCTCCGACCGCGTCCTAAAGGCAATGAACCGGCGCCATTCGGTTATGGACTATGTCCGCCTGATCGATCGCATTCGCTCCGTACGCCCCGACATCGCCCTGTCGGGAGATTTCATCGTAGGATTTCCTGGCGAAACCGATGAAGACTTCGAGGAAACAATGGCCCTGGTTCGGCGTGTGGGCTATGCTCAGGCGTATTCGTTCAAATATTCTCCGCGCCCGGGCACGCCAGCCGCCCAGTCTGCGGAGCAGGTCGCCGAGGAAACCAAGTCGGAACGCCTGGAGCGCCTGCAGACCCTTCTCAGAAAACAACAACTGGCGTTCAATCAATCATGTGTTGGACGCGCACTGGAAGTCCTGCTGGAAAAACCGGGACGCCATGCAGGCCAACTCGTCGGCCGCTCGCCCTATCTCCAGGCGGTCCATGTTGATGCCGGTGGAGCGCAAATTGGTCAAATTGTGCGTGTTCATGTCGAAGAAGCTGGCGTAAACTCACTCACCGGACAACTGGACGTCAGCGCTCGGCAACAAGGATAATATTTTTGCAGGCACATTTCATCCAAAGGCCAATCGGGAATCCACTGTCTTGAGCCCTCGTAGACTGGCATCGGCCGAGCCCGATGCATCCTCAGCTGTCGGGAAGCATCGCACCGGGCCTCTTACCCTAAGTTTCGATGACAATCGGTTGCTGTCATTGATGTTCGGTGAACACGATCAGCACCTGACTCTCATTGAGCAGCGACTCGGACTCGATATCACGCCGCGCGGCAACAAGGTTTCGGTCAGCGGCACGAAAGAGGCCCGCGAAGCCGCGCGGCGGGTGCTCAACGGACTATACGAGCGGGCCCGAAATGGATTGGAGATCACCGCCGGTGACGTCGACGGAGCGATACGCATGAGCAGGTCGAGCACCGCACCTTGCGTTGACAGCGGTGCGGAAATCAAGACGCTGCGAAAGACCATCTCGCCCCGATCACCCGGGCAGGAAGCATATATCCGCGCCCTGCAGTCCGAGGATTTGATCTTTGGGACCGGCCCGGCCGGCACCGGCAAGACCTATCTTGCAGTGGCAGCGGCGGCAACAGAGCTGTCGAACGGCAAGGTCGATCGCATCATCCTGTCGCGCCCGGCGGTCGAAGCAGGCGAACGACTTGGGTTTCTCCCGGGTGATATGAAGGAGAAAGTCGATCCCTATCTGCGGCCACTCTACGATGCACTGTACGATGTGCTTCCGGCCAGCCTGGTCAATCGCGGCATGACCGAGGAAACCATCGAGATCGCGCCCTTGGCATTCATGCGCGGGCGCACCTTGTCGTCGGCGTTCATTATTCTCGACGAAGCGCAGAACACCACGCCTCAACAGATGAAGATGTTTCTCACCCGCTTTGGTGCCAACAGCCGGATGGTTGTCACCGGCGATCCGAGCCAGATCGACCTGCCGGCAGGAACGCGGTCAGGACTCGATCATGCGACGCGCCTGCTTGAAGGTGTCGACGGCATTACCCAAATACGATTCGACGAGAATGACATCGTACGGCATCCGCTGGTGACACGGATCGTTAGTGCCTATAACAACGCTTCAAAGCAGTGAATTGCCCGGCCGCAGAGTTGAAAATTGCCATAAGTACCGAAAGCCCGGCCTGGTCGATTGTGCCGGAGCCGGAGCGATTGGCCGAAAGGGCTTGTTGTGCGGCTATGGTCGCGGCTGGAGCGGCTGACCGGAAGTGTGAAGTTTCAATCTTGCTTAGTGATAATGACGAGGTCGCAAAGCTGAACCAAATCTGGCGGGGCAAGACCGGCCCGACCAATGTGTTGTCTTTTCCGGCCCTTTCGCCGGCGGGACTTCCCGAGGACGCAATTGTGCCACTTGGTGACATCATGCTGGCATTTGGCCAGGTGCGTCAGGAGGCTGAAGTTCAGGGCAAGAGCTTGCAAGCGCACTACTGCCATCTGGTTATTCACGGATTGTTGCATTTATTGGGCTATGATCATGAGGATGATTGTGCTGCCGAGCGGATGGAAGCGATCGAAATCGCGGCGCTAAAGACTATTGGCCTGAGCAATCCATACAAGGAAATTGCTGGGACTGGACCAGTCGCCTAGGGGGCTGTCCGGTTTTTCATTAAAAGACGATGGACGATCAAAGTACCGAAAAGACCGTTGAGCCTGATTCCGCAGAATCATCTGGCAATTCAAATGGCAATGACGTCAGCGTGTGGACGCGACTCCGCGGGCTGTTTGCCAGTGAGCGAGATGCATCGCTGCGCGAAAGCCTGCAAGGCGTGATCGAACAACACGGCGACGAAAGCGGCGACGAAGGGTTTCGCCCGCAAGAGCGTTCGATGATGCTCAAACTGCTGCAGTTCTCAGAACTCCGGGTGGATGATGTCATGGTGCCGCGTGCAGATATCATTGCGGTCGATACCTCGGTGACAATGCATGACCTCTTGGCGATCTTTATCGAAGCCAATCATTCGCGGCTGCCTGTCTACCGCGAAACACTGGATGATCCGCTTGGCATGGTCCATATCAAGGATCTGGTGCGTTGGATGGCGGAATTGGGAAGAGGCAGGCGCAAAACGACCGGTAACAACGGTGGCCACGCCAACGGGGAGCCGACAATCAGCGGAAGTCTCAATCTGTCGGCGAGGAAACTTGAGACAACCGTCGAGGAGTCCGGCCTGATCCGCGAGGTACTGTTTGTGCCGCCGTCGATGCAGGCAGGGGACTTGCTGGTGAAGATGCAAACGACGCACATTCACATGGCTGTGGTCGTCGACGAGTATGGCGGTACCGATGGGCTCGCGTCGATCGAAGACCTGGTAGAAGAAATCGTCGGCGATATTTCTGACGAGCACGATGACACCGAAGCTGACTTCATCAAGTCTCTCAACGGCGGGGCGTACCTCGTCGATGCCCGCGCGCCAATTGATGGTCTTGAGGAGTTGCTGGGGATCGATCTGCTGCCCGATGACCGTGACGAGGACGTCGACACGGTGGGCGGCCTGATATTCTCCATGCTCGGCAGGGTCCCGGTCCGTGGTGAACTCATTCCCCATCCCAGTGGGCTTGAGTTCGAGGTGGTCGGCGCTGACCTGAGAAGGATCAAGCGGCTGAAAGTCAAACCAACTGGTCCTGCCAAGCCAGATTGACACGGTCAGCGAGCAAGTGAAGCTTCGCGATAGCCTTTTTTGACCAACCACCAATCAGCGTACTGTCTGGTAAATCTGTGGCGTGGCGACTCACTTTGGCGCAACATGCATAAGTTTTTTGCGTGCACTTTGATTCGTACCGACTTCGAATGCATGCCGGGCCATTGGTCGGCAGCTTGATCGCACATGCAGTTTGGCCTCGACGATTGGTCTGGAACATCGCCTGAATGACCTCATTTGCGCTCAAGTTTGTTCTGATCTGGGGATGGCGGCGCGTGCTGACCGCAGCGTGCTTCGGCATTTTGTCCGCCGCCGCCCTGCCGCCGCTTTCCCTGTGGCCCGTCCTGTTCATCTCCATGCCGGTTCTCGTCTGGCTTCTCGACGGGGTTCATGCCCAATCAGAGGCAAGACGGCGGCTGTGGCCAGCCTTTTGCACCGGCTGGAGCTTCGCCTTCGGATACTTCCTTGTATCACTGCACTGGATCGGCGAAGCCTTTCTTGTCGAGGCCGATGTGTTTGCCTGGGCATTGCCCTTTGCGGTAACTTTGCTACCGGCCGGGCTGGCTGTCTTCTGGGGTCTGGCGGCAATGCTGGCGATATGGTTCTGGCGCCCCGGCCTGGTGCGTATTGTCGGATTGGCGGCGAGCTTGGCGCTGTTTGAATGGTTGCGCGGCACGGTCCTCAGCGGATTTCCGTGGAACACGCCGGGTTATGTTGTCGATGCGCTTCAACCACTGGCGCAGCTAGGGAGCCTCGTGGGTATCTTCGGCGTTACGCTACTCGTGGTCTTGTGGTCGGCAACGCCGGCGGCGCTGACAGACGATACGGAGAATCACAGGCGGCTATTCCCCCGAATTGTCGGCATGCTGCTCATTTTTTGTAGTCTGGCCGCCAGTTTCGTGTACGGAAGCTGGCGGCTCGGTCAACCCTCACCCGGTTTTCAGGAAGGCATCAACCTGCGAATCGTCCAGCCGAACATCTCTCAAGCGGAGAAATGGAATCCCAATCGCCGCGAAGAAATCTTTGCCCGTTATCTTAAACTGACGCTCGGAGATGCCTCGAACGCTGAACGCGGCGCGATCAGTCACGTGATCTGGCCTGAGAGCGCATTGCCAGTGCTGATCGCCGAGCTTGGCGAACTGCGCAAACAAATCGGCGGACTTTTAGGCGGCAAGGCGGTGTACATCATGGGTGCCGTCACACGCCACCCCGGACCGGAAGGGCGCTCGAACTCAAAGGTCCACAATAGCGTCATCGCGGTGTCCGGCAGCGGCGAAGTCGTTGCTCAATATCACAAACAAAGATTGGTCCCATTCGGGGAATTCCTTCCGTTTGCCGATCTACTTGAACCGCTCGGGTTGCGAAAAATCGTCACACTACCACTTGGTTTTTCACCCGGCTCGGGTCCGCTGACCCTGATCGCGCCAGACACACCGCCATTTGCTGCGCTTGTGTGCTATGAGACGATCTTTCCCACCGGCATGGTGGACGCGGAGCACCGTCCGCAGTGGTTGATCAATGTTACCAACGACGCCTGGTTCGGCCATTCAATCGGGCCGCACCAACATTTCGCCCAGGCCCGCATGCGGGCTATCGAGCAGGGATTACCAATGATACGGGCCGCCAACACAGGGATATCGGCCATCATTGATCCAAGGGGGAGAGTCTTGAGCAAGCTCGACCTTGACCAAGCCGGGATAATTGATGGCCGCTTGCCCAAACCATTAACCCCCACCATTTACGCTAAGTATGGAAATCTTCTGTTTTTTCTGCTGTTGGGGCTTGCTTTTTTGACCGTATACGGACATTTTTCACAAGGACGAAAATTTCGAACATCGCACACCACCCGATCGTCCGCTAACACGCGTTCATCCACGAGATGAGACGGAAGATTTAATCGACGTACAATGCCAGCACGATACGGTGATCGAAAATGTTTGCTTAGCAGCGATCCAATCGGCAGACTCGCGCTCGGCCTGGTGAGGTGAAATGGCAAAGAAAGACCCTAACCCAATAGATGTTCATGTCGGAAACCGGGTACGGTTGCGGCGGATGCTGGTCGGCATGAGCCAGGAAAAGCTGGGGGAAAAGCTGGGGCTGACTTTCCAGCAGGTTCAGAAATACGAAAAAGGCTCGAACCGGGTCAGCGCCAGTCGATTGTATCAGATATCCGAAATCTTGGCGGTGCCGGTCCAATTCTTCTTCGAAGACGTGCCCGATGATGTTGTCACGGCACAGCCTTCCGGTGGATTCGGTGAAACCGCTAATCCGGCCGCGATCATGGATTTCCTGAATTCTACGGATGGTTTTCAGCTCAGCCGCGGCTTTATCAGTATTGAAGACCCGAAGGTCCGGCGCCGACTAATCGATCTCGTCAAGGCGCTTGCTGGAACCGACGCGGTTGACGACTGACGGCGCGGAACCCCCGACAAAGGCTCGTTTGGGCACAATCTGACTATCCACATGCTTGACTGATCGCTGCGAGGCTGTCAGAAGTGCCGGCGATTTTATCCATCCAACCATCCCGTGCGGTGACTGAGCGCGTGGTTCAATTTGAGCTAAACTGGAGCGACACAAGACCGTGGCACGGCAGCACTACGACTTCACGAGTGAATCGGTTTCCGAAGGACATCCAGACAAGGTGTGCGATCGCATTTCCGACGAAATCGTCGACCTGTTCTATCGCACGGCTGTCGATGACGGTCTTGATCCAGCGAACGTTCGCTGTGCCTGCGAGACGCTGACGACAACCAACAAGGTGGTCATCGCCGGTGAGTATCGCGGCCCCGAGAGCATCAATGCCGAAATCATCGAACAGGCAGCACGTGCTGCAATCCGCTCTATCGGATACGAACAGGATGGTTTTCACTGGCAGAGCGCGGATGTGAATGTGCTCCTGCACGGCCAGTCGGCTGACATTGCGCAAGGCGTCGATGCGGCCGGCAACAAGGACGAAGGGGCCGGCGATCAAGGCATCATGTTCGGTTTTGCCTGTCGTGAAACGCCCGAATTAATGCCGGCTCCAATCTATTACTCCCATCGAATTCTGGAAAAGCTTGCGGTTGCGCGTCGCTCGGGCGCAGAGCCACGACTTGGGCCCGACTCCAAGAGTCAGATCACTGTGCACTATGAAGATGGCGCGCCAAAGTACGTCAAGGAGATCGTTATCTCGCATCAGCATATCGATGAAGACATGACATCCCAGGACATGCGCGAACTCGTCGAACCTTATTGTCTTGACGCACTGCCGGCCGACTGGATCACACCGGAGACGATCTGGCATGTGAACCCGACCGGTAAATTCTTCATCGGTGGCCCGGATGGAGATTGCGGACTGACCGGTCGCAAGATCATCGTCGATACCTATGGCGGTGCCGCGCCGCACGGCGGCGGGGCGTTTTCGGGCAAGGACCCGACCAAGGTTGACCGCTCGGCTGCCTATGCCTCGCGTTACCTGGCAAAGAACATCGTCGCGGCCGGACTGGCCGACAAGTGCACGATGCAGTTATCCTACGCAATCGGGGTGGCGCGGCCGCTGTCGATCTATGTCAACCTACATGGCACCGGCCGGGTGAGCGAAGATGCGCTTGAACGGGCGGTCAGCGAGATCATGGACCTCACACCGCGTGGCATTCGCAAGCATCTTTCACTCAATCATGCAATTTTTGCGCGAACCGCGGCTTATGGACACTTCGGCCGTGCCGTCGACGATGATGGTGGCTTTTCATGGGAGCGCACCGATCTGGTCGACACCCTGAAATCGCTTTTTGGCTGACACCAGCGCGGCGGAAAGCTTGCAAAACCACTATCGACTATACGGGCGCCACAAGAGCCATCCGCTCAAGCCGCGTCAGGCACGTCTTGTTGACAAATTGCTGCCCGAGCTGGAACTCAAACCTGATGAGTTGGTAAACGGCTCACCCGAACGGCTGTTTGCTGCCGGCGCAAAGACAATCTGGCTGGAAATCGGGTTCGGCGGCGGCGAACATCTGGCATGGCAGGCGGAAAGAAATCCGGATGTTGGATTCATTGGTTGCGAACCGTTCGTCAACGGTGTCGCCAAGCTACTGTCTGAAATCGTGGCGAAGAGCCTCGGCAACATTCGAATTCTGAATGGCGACGTGCGGCCCCTTCTGGAATGTCTTGCCAGTACAAGCATATCGCGGGTTTTTCTGCTATATCCCGATCCTTGGCCGAAAAGGCGCCACCACAAGCGCCGCTTCATCAATCAGGACACGCTTGGAGAGCTGCATCGCATCCTGGCGCCAGGTGGTGAGTTGCGGGTCGCAAGCGATATACCAGATTATGTGCGCTGGACGCTCTTGCAGATCAGGCAGTTTGAAAAACTGAATTGGTCCGCCGAAGGGCCGAAAGATTGGCGCATCCGCAGCGATGACTGGCCAACGACGCGGTATGAACAAAAAGCTGTTCGCGAAGGACGAATCCCGACTTATTTAACGTTCACATCAGCCACATGAGCACTTGCATTATGGCCGGATCGCGCTATATATGGCGCTGTTTAGTTCATTCTCATATCGTCTGATTTACCAATCGGATGAGCGGTTGATGAGGGTGGGTCCTGCGGGGCCCGCTTTTTTTGTTGCCGATTATCGTATGCCGCTGCAGCGGCGGGTGAGTTCCGAAATTGACAGTGGATCTGCAAGATCGACGCATTGCACGCGAGACCGGACCGGCGCTTCAGGTGGTCCGGCTGATCGAGCCTGTTGTACGAGATCTGGGATTTCGGTTGGTTCGGGTCAGGGTCACCGGGAAAACTCTGCAGATCATGGCGGAGCGAGAAGACGGAACCTTTTCGATCGATGATTGCGAGACGTTGAGCCGCGCCATTTCGCCGTTGCTCGATGTTGAGGATCCGATCCGCGGCAACTACGCGCTTGAGGTCTCTTCGCCCGGCATCGACCGGCCTCTGGTGCGGCCGGTAGATTTCGAATCCTGGGCCGACCACGAGGTTAAGCTTGAGTTGGCGACTCCGCAGGCCGGGCGCAAGAGATTTCGCGGAACGCTGGAGGGCTACCATGACGGCGAGGTTCGGCTGTTCTTGCCCGCAGAGGATAATGGCGCCGAGGACATCCTTATCGGGCTGCCATTTGCCGAGATTGCCTCGGCCAAGCTGGTGATGACCGACCGGCTACTAGAGGCTTCGCAACGGGCTGCCAGACCCGGGTCGATTGCCGATGGCAGCGCCTGGGAAAAAGATACCGATTGATCAACACCGTGCGCATGTCGCGCCGAATGGGGAAGCTGGAGATTCAACATGACGGAAACCGCTGTTAGTGCCAACAGGCTGGAGTTGTTGCAGATCGCCGATGCCGTGGCTCGCGACAAATCCATTGAGAAATCGCTCGTGCTTTCTGCCATGGAAGATGCCATCCAACGGGCGGCTCGGTCGCGCTATGGCGCTGAAAACGATATCCGAGCGCAAATCGACCCAAAAACCGGCGAAATTCAATTGCAACGGCTGATGCAGGTGGTTGAGGCGGTTGAAAACGAAGCGACAGAGATCCTGTTAAAGGATGCGCAAGCCAAGAACCCGGCAGCGCAGATCGGTGATTTCATTTCCGAACCGCTCCCACCGGTCGATTTCGGTCGGATAGCAGCTCAGAATGCCAAGCAGGTCATTGTGCAAAAAGTCCGCGAGGCTGAGCGCGAGCGTCAGTACGAAGAATACAAAGACCGCGTCAGCGAGATCGTTTCCGGTGTGGTCAAACGCGTCGAATACGGCAATATCGTTGTCGACCTGGGTCGCGGCGAAGGCGTGGTGCGGCGAGACGAGAGCCTGCCGCGGGAGACCTTCCGGACCGGCGACAGAATCCGGGCCTTCATATATGACGTTCGCGCCGAACAGCGCGGGCCGCAGATTTTCTTGTCGCGGACACGGCCGGAATTCATGGCGAAGTTGTTCGGTCAGGAAGTGCCTGAGATTTACGACGGCATCGTGGAGATCGTTTCAGTAGCGCGCGACCCCGGTAGTCGGGCAAAGATTTCTGTGACGTCAAAGGATCCGTCGATCGATCCGGTCGGCGCCTGTGTCGGTATGCGCGGTAGCCGCGTGCAGGCGGTGGTCAACGAATTGCAGGGCGAAAAGATCGATATCATCCCCTGGACCGATGATGCCGCCGCGTTCATCGTCAATGCCCTTGCGCCTGCCGAAGTGGCAAAGGTGGTGCTGGACGAAGATGCTGAGCGCATTGAGGTCGTGGTGCCCGACGAACATCTTTCGCTGGCCATCGGACGGCGCGGGCAAAATGTCCGACTGGCGTCACAGCTGACCGGGTGGGATATCGATATCCTGACCGAGGCTGAAGAATCCGAACGGCGCCAGAAAGAATTCGCGGATCGTACTGCGAGGTTTATCGACGCGCTTGATGTCGATGAGATGCTGGCACAGCTGCTCGCTTCTGAGGGTTTCGATACGATCGAGGAGATCGCTTATGTCGATATGAACGAGGTCGCAAGCATTGAAGGGCTCGACGAGGATACTGCCAATGAAATCCAGATCCGGGCACGCGAGTATCTTGACCAACGGGCTGCTGAACTCGACGCCAAGCGCAAGGAACTCGGCGTGGAGGATAATTTGTCCGAGATCGATGGCGTAACCCCGGCGATCATGGTGGCTTTTGGTGAAGACGGCATCAAGACCATCGAGGACCTTGCCGGGTGCGCCACGGACGATTTGGTCGGTTGGAGCGAGCGCAAGGAAGATGAAACCATCCGACATGACGGCGCGCTCAGCAAGCTTGAGACTTCGGCCGTGGAAGCCGAGAGCATGATCATGCAGGCCCGGGTGAAGGCCGGCTGGGTGACCGAGGACGAGATCAACCCCGAGGTTGATGGAGACGGCGACCCAGCCGGCATTGAGAGCGCCGAGCAAACCGCGGCGGTCTAGGTTTAGGCGCGCATAAGAGGCAGATTTTGCGCGGGAATAGCGGGACCATGGGATCAGCGAAAGGTCAGCGCAGGTGCATAGCGACGGGAAACGTCCTGCCGCAAACTGAACTGATCCGGTTTGTCCGAGCGCCCGACGGAACAGTGGTCCCTGACCTAAAACACAAACTGCCCGGGCGGGGCGTGTGGGTCAGGGCGACCCTGGCGGCAATCGAAGCCGCCGGATCGCAAAAGGCGTTCGATCGCGGCTTCAAGGACAAGTGCCTGGTCGCTGGCGACCTTGCACAGTTGGTACAGCGCTTGATTGAAGGCCGCGCTTTGGGCTATTTGGCGCTTGCCAACAAAGCCGGTCTTGTGGTGCAGGGATTTGAGAAAACTTGGGCTGCGCTTGCTGCTGAAAAGCTTTGTGTGCTCATCGGGGCAACGGACGGCGCCGACGACGGGCGCGGCAAACTGAAGCAAAAGGCGACCAGCCATTCCTGGAATGTGAAAGTGGTAGAAATATTCGATTCGAGCCAATTGAGTTTGGCATTGGGGCGCACAAATGTGATACATGCTGGCCTTATCCAAGGCGGATTGGCGCGAAAGTTTGTGGATTGCGCAGATTCTGTTGCGTCCTTTGTGGCAAACGACCCCGAGGATGCGACCGCGAGAGTTGTAAAAGAGAGAGCATGAGCGAGACCAACGATACCGATGACCGCAAGCCGGCGCCCAGTGGACGGACCCTTGGCGTCCGACGGACGACAACGGAAACCGGCAGGGTTCGGCAAAACTTTTCGCATGGCCGCTCGAAGACCGTTGTCGTCGAGACCAAGCGCAAACGTATCATCGGCTCGCCGGGCAAGACCGCTGATGCCGCATCGCCCAAACCGGCCGTGAAGCCTTCGGCATCGGTAGCGACCCCGCCCAAAGTTGAGCGCAAGTCAGCTAAGCCGACCGGCGACCGCAGCATGGTCTTGCGGACCTTGACCGAGGATGAAAAGGAAGCACGCGAACGGGCGTTGTTGCTGGCCCGCGAACGCGACGTCGAAGACAAGAAGCGCGAAGAACGGGAGCTAGAAGAACGCAAAGAACGCGAGGCCCGTGAAAATATTGAGCGCGAAGAGGCCGCCGCCCAAGCTGCGGAAGAAGCTGCCAAGCTTCAAGCAGAAGAAGAACGCAAACAAAAGGCCGGTGAACAGGCCACCCGCGCTACGTCCCGGACACCCGCGCCAAGTAGCGATGGCGATGGCCAGTCAGGTCGCAAGGCCAAGCGCGACAACAAACCGGCACCTGCGCGGACAAAGGGACCGGGCAACGAACGCCGTCGTGGCAAGTTAACCATCGGCAACGCGCTCAATGAAGGCGAAGACCGCAGTCGCTCATTGGCCGCATACCGGCGGCGCATGGAGCGCCAGCGCAAACAGGCGTCCGGCTTTACGCCGACCAAGGAAAAGATTGCCCGCGAGGTGACGATTCCTGAAGTGATTACTATTCAGGAGTTGGCCAACCGCATGGCCGAGCGTGCCGTGGATGTCATCAAACTGCTGATGAAGCAGGGCGAAATGCACAAGATCAATGATGTGATCGATACCGACACGGCCCAACTGATCGCAGAAGAGATGGGTCACACCGTGCGGCGCGTTTCGGAATCCGATGTCGAAGTAGGCCTGATGGGCGACGACGATGACGATGTGGATTTACAGCCGCGGGCGCCGATCGTGACAGTCATGGGCCATGTCGATCATGGCAAGACTTCGCTGCTGGACGCGTTGCGCAAAGCAAACGTTGTGTCCGGGGAAGCAGGCGGCATTACCCAGCATATTGGCGCTTACCAGGTCGAGACAGACAGCGGCCTGGTCACCTTCATCGACACCCCTGGCCATGCGGCCTTTACCTCAATGCGGGCGCGCGGCGCCAAGGTGACTGATATTGTTGTCCTGGTCGTTGCCGCAGATGATGGCGTCATGCCGCAGACCATCGAAGCGATCAATCATGCCAAGGCGGCCGAGGTGCCGATCATCGTGGCGATCAACAAGATCGACAAGCC
>JAHEJE010000124.1 GCA_024639035.1 Alphaproteobacteria bacterium | reverse complement strand
CACTCGCAGACTTCTACGATCTCAAGAAGTTTGAAGGTAAGCGCGGCATTCACACCTGGGCCAGTGCCAACATCGAGATGGCTTTGGTTGCCGACGGTGCCGACCCCAAGAAAGTCTATGAGATCATGGACACTGAGGAAGGTCTCGACCGTGCCTTTGCCAAGCTCGACACCATCAAGGACGACGTCGTGTTCTGGTCGGCCGGTTCCAAGCCGTTGGAGTTGGTCAAGTCCGGTGAAGTGACGATGGCCTATGCCTATAATGGCCGCGTTGGCGCTGCCATTCTCGGTGAAGGTGCCACCTTCGTGCCGATCTGGGATGGCCAGGTGCTCGAAGAAGAGTGGCTTGCGATCTTGACCGGGACCAAGAACCTGGAAATCGCGCTGGACTTCGCCAAGTTCGCTTCCGCGACTGAGCAGCAGGCTGGCCAGGCCAAGTACATCAACTATGGCCCGATGCGTAAGTCCGCCTTTGCGGTCATGGAAGCTGGCGAGCCGTGGTTCGAAGCTCCTGACGGCAAGAAGAACATCCTGGAGCACATGCCAAACCGTGCCGAAGTCATGCCGCGCTCGGTTCTTGCCAATCCTGATTGGTGGGCCGACAATGGCGACGAAGTGAACGAGCGCTTCAAAGCCTGGATGGCCAAGTAAGCCTGTCGGCTTACGGCTTGTAACGATAGTTGAACCGGAAGGCCTCGCCGGCCTTCCGGTCCACCGCCCGGCAGGGGACGGGCAAGACGCATTAAATTTGACACTTACGAGGATGGGTGGCGATCATGGCAGTTACGACAGCACCGGATGTGGACGTCAGCGGACCTATCCTGACCTCCGATGGCAAGCCGTTGAAGGCCAGCCTGCAAAAGTCGCTGCGAAAGAACAAAATTCGCGCGATGCTGCTTGTTGCGCCGACCTTTGTATTCTTGCTGTTTACATTCATCATTCCTGTTCTGGCGCTGATGATGAACAGTGTCGATGATACCTACATCAACGAAGTTCTGCCAAGGAGCTTTGCCGAATTCGAAAATTGGGATGCCAAGGAACTCCCCCCTGAATCGATGTACAAGGCGATGTTCACCGACATCGTCGAGGCCGAGGGCCTGCAAATCGGCAAGGGTTCGACGCGGATGAATTACGCGCAGTCGGGCTGGAAGAGCCTGATGAAAAAGTCGCGGCGAAATTTCAATAAACTCATCAAGAACGAACCCGACTTCGCCGGCCCTTATAAGGAGGCGATGATCAAGGCCGACAAGCGCTGGGGTCAGTTGAAATACTGGCAATCGCTGTCGGTGATGAAGTCGAACTATACCGCCGGGTACTACTGGAACGCCATTGATCGCAAGTACGACGTCAACAAGAACGTCGTCATGCAGCCGGAGAGCCGTCAGGTCTACGTGACCTTCTGGTTGCGCACATTGCTGGTCAGTATGTTGGTGACCGTGTTCTGCGTCATCCTTGCCTACCCGGTGGCGCATCTGCTGGCCACACTGCCGCTGCGCTATTCCAACATTCTGATGATCTGTGTGTTGATGCCGTTCTGGACCTCGCTGCTGGTGCGTATCGTCGCCTGGATGATCATGCTGCAGCAACAAGGCGTGGTGAACGACAGTCTGGTCGCCATGGGCATAGTGGCCGACGATAATCGTTGGGAGATGATGTACAACTTCACCGGCACATTGATCGTGATGACACAGGTTCTCCTGCCGTTCATGATCCTGCCGATCTACTCGGTGATGAAGACCATCTCGCCGGTCTACATGAAAGCGGCCCAGAACCTGGGCGCCACACCGCGCTGGGCGTTCATAAAAGTATATGTACCGCAGACCCTGCCAGGCGTCGGCGCCGGCGTGATCCTCGTGTTCATCGTCGCCATCGGTTACTACATCACGCCGGAACTGGTCGGCGGCAAGGACGGCCAATTGATTGGCAACCAGATTGCCTATCACCTGAAACAGAGCCTTAACTGGGGTCTGGCATCCGCCATGGGGGTAATCCTTCTGGCAGCGATCCTGATCCTCTACTGGGTCTATGACAAGATTGTCGGTATCGACAACATGCGGATGGGGTAAGGGACAATGGCACTACCAGCATATAAAACCACCGGTCAGCGCTTTTGGCATTACGTCTATCTGGCATTCTGCGCCTTTGTGATGTTCTTTCTCGTCGCGCCGCTCGTCGCCGTTATCCCGCTGTCGTTCACATCCGAAGCGTTCCTCAACTTTACGCCAGGCATGCTGTCGCTTGATCCGGATGCTTTTTCCTTTCGCTGGTACCGTCTGCTGGTCGGCGATTGTTCCGATGCGGTCATCACCACGGTGTGTTCCGACAAATGGATGATCGGCCTGAAGAACAGCTTCTTTGTCGGCATTGCCTCGACAATTCTGGCGACCACGCTGGGCATCCTGGCAGCACTCGGTCTGTCGAAGCCGCACATGCCATACCGCAAGCTGATCATGGCCGCGCTCATTTCGCCGATGATCGTGCCGCTGATCATTTCCGCCGCCGGCATGTTCATCTTCTTTGCCAAGGTCAACCTGGTCTCGACCTTCACCGGCCTGATCTTTGCCCACACCGCGCTGGGTCTGCCGTTCGTCGTGATCACCGTGACCGCAACCATGTCCGGCTTCGATCACAGTCTGACCCGGGCGGCGGAGAATCTCGGCGGCCATCCGACGCACAATTTCTTCAAGATCCAGCTTCCGCTGATCGCGCCCGGTGTGATCTCCGGCGCCCTGTTCGCCTTCATCACCTCGTTCGATGAAATCGTTGTGGTGTTGTTCGTCGGCGGTGCCGATCAGCTGACCCTGCCGCGTCAGATGTGGGCCGGTATCCGTCAGGAAATCTCGCCGACCATTCTGGCCGCGGCGACGATCCTGGTACTTATTTCGGTTGCGCTGCTGACGACGATCGAATTGCTGCGGCGCCGGTCGGAACGCCTGCGTGGCATTTCGCCGGCATAGAAAGGTTGGAACCGGTGCAGCGATGTTTGCAGGGCTGGCCGGTTGGTTGATTGAGTTGCGGTGCCTGAAGTGGCCGCTGCCGGCATTGGCGCTGAGTACCGCGCTGATGCTGGCGCAATCGCAGCCATCTTCGCAGGCCGCAAGTGGCCCGACCGACCTGGCCCTGGTTCTGGCCATTGATTGTTCCTATTCCGTCGATGATCGTGAGTACCGCCTGCAGCTTGACGGTCTGGCCGCGGCGTTTCGCTCCCCTGAAATCCAGTCGGCGATCGCCCAGGGACCATCCGGCAGGATCACGGTCACCGTCATGTTGTGGTCGTCGGTCAAGCACCAGCGGGTTGTGGTGCCATGGACCGAAATCGCCGGCCCCCGGGATGCGCAAGCGTTCGCAAGCGCTGTCGAGAGAGCGCCACGGGCAATCCCGGTCGGGGGAACCTCCATCAGCCAGGCGGTGCTGTTTGCCGACCGGCTTTTCAGGTCCGGCCCGCGCCAGGCAACGCGGCGGGTGATCGATGTCTCCTCCGACGGCCGCAACAATTCCGGCAGCGCCGCCCCACTGGCCCGCGACCAGGTCACCGCCCAGGGGGTCACCATCAATGCCCTGGTCGTGCCGTCGCCGGAATGGACGGTGCTCGACAAATGGTTCGAGCGCAACGTCATCGGCGGTCCCTATCATTTCGTTATCGTGGCCGACACCTATGACGACTATGCCGAGGCTATCTACCGCAAGCTGCTGCGCGAGATTACCGGCCCGGGGCTGAGTTGACGGCCATGCGGTTTGTGTCTGCCGACGATGTCTATCGTATCTGCCGCGGCACCGCGTTGATTGACGCGCTTGAGATCGCGCACAGGGGCGAACGGCCGCAGAACGGGCGCTCGCTGATCCAGCATGAGGTCGCCGGCGAGCTGCAGAGCTATGTCAACATTTCCGCCTGGCAGCCAGGCGAAGCCTTCGCCACCAAGGCCATCACCATCCTGCCCGGCAACCCGTCGCGCGATCGCGAGCTGCCGGCGATCCAGGCACTGGTCACGCTGTTCGATGGCAAAACCGGCACCCCTCGCGCAGTTGTCGACGGAACGGCGCTGACTTATGTCAAGACCGCCGCCGACAGCGCATTGGGTGCCCGCCTGCTGGCCAAGCCCGAACCCGCGCACCTCACACTGGTTGGAACCGGCGGCCTCGCCCCGCATGTCGTCCGCGCCCACCTGACGGCTCACCCTTCGATCGGTGCCGTACAAGTCTGGGGCCGGCGGCGCGAGGCGGCCGAGGCCGTAGTTGGCGCTCTGACCGATCTTCCGGTGGATATCGCGGTGGCTGGCGATCTCGAACAGGCGGTGCGCGCCGCCGATGTCGTCACCTGCGTCACCGCCTCCACCAGGCCATTGGTCAAGGGCAACTGGCTCAAACCCGGCGCCCACCTCGACCTGATCGGCAGCTTCACGCCGGACATGCGCGAATGCGACGACGACGCAGTCCGTCGTGCCCGGTTGTTTGTCGATTCGCCCTGGAGCGCGATCGAAGAGGCCGGCGATATCTGCGATCCGCTGACCCGCGGGTTGATCGGCAGGGATGATATTGAAGCCGATCTGTTCGACCTGGCGAGCGGCAAGTTTCAACTGGACCGCGCCGGCGATGATGTGACACTGTTCAAGAACGGCGGCGGTGCTCATCTCGATCTGTTCGCCGCCCGGTTCATCACCGATGTTTGCGAGAAGGCGTCATGAGCGAACACTTCCCCAACCTGTTTTCACCGCTGAAACTGGGTCACACGACGCTGAAGAACCGCATCGTCTTCGGCGCTCACACCCCCAACATGAGCGATGACGGGCTGCCGGGGCCGCGCCATTTCGGCTATTACCGCGAACGGGCCCGCGGCGGTGCGGCGATGATCGTCGTCGAACCCTCGCCGGCCCACCGCACCGGCGTGCTGACACGCGGCAATTTCCGCCATGAGAGCGACGAGGTGATCCCGCATTTCAGGAAGGTGACCGAGGAGTGCAAGAGCCACGGCACCGTGATGATGCATCAGCTCTACCACGTCGGCGGCCATGGCGATCAGGACAATTCCTGGGAGCCCTATTGGTCGCCCTCCGGTGTGCCGTCCTACCATGACCCCTGGGGCAGCCACGCCATGACTGGGGCAGAAGTTGAGGAACTGATCGAGGCCTTCATCCAGGCCGCCCGGCGCGATAAGGACTCGGGCTTCGACGGCACCGACATCTTTGCCGGCTACAACTGCCTGGTCGACCAGTTCTGGTCACCGCTGACCAACAGGCGCGACGACAAATGGGGCGGCTCGCTGGAAAACCGCATGCGCTTCATCGCGCAAATCTGCGATGGTATCAGGAAGGTCAACGGCGACGACTTCATCATCGGCATGACCATCTCCGGTGCCGAACCGCACCCCGGCGGCCTGACCATCGCCGACAAACAGGAGATCATTTCCTGGCTCGATGAGCGCGCCCTGGTCGATTATTTTTCCTCCGGCACCGGCAGCTATCTCAACCAGTTCGGCCTGATCGTGCCGAGTTTTCACTACGGCATGATGCTCGGGCCGCCCGATGCCGCTGAATACAAGAAGGTCGTCAGGCACGCCAAGATTACCGCCGAGGCGCGGGTCAAGACGCCGGCCAATGCCGACCAGGTCATCGGCGAGGGCAGCGCCGATCTCGTCTCGCTGGTCAGAAGCCAGATCGCCGATCCGCATCTTGCCAACAAGGCACGCGAAGGCCGGGTTGACGATATCCGCCCCTGCATTTCCTGCAACCAGTTGTGCCTCGGCCGGCGCATGCGCGACTACTACATCTCCTGCCTGGTCAATCCGTCAGTATCGCGCGAGCATGAATGGGACGGCGATGCCGTGCCGCGGGCCGAAACGCCGCGCGATGTGCTCGTCGTCGGCGGCGGCCCCGCCGGCATGGAGGCGGCAAGGGTCGCCGCCGAGCGCGGCCACAAGGTGCGCCTGGTCGAGCGCGCCGGCGAACTGGGCGGCCAGTTCCGCCTCGCCGCCGGGCAGCCCGAGCGCGGCGAGGTTGGTCAGTTCCTCAACTGGGCCCAAGGACAGCTGGAGAAACTGCAGGTCCGGGTTGATCTGCGCACCGAGATGACGGCTGAGGATATCGCAAGCGATCCGGCCGATGCCGTGGTGCTGGCCACTGGCTCGCTGCCCGACCGCAAGGGTTTCCAGCGCGCCTATCCGCACATCGAAGCTCTGCCGGGTGCTGATCAGGACAATGTCTGCACCGCCCACGATGTCCTCGATGGCTCGGTGGTGCCCGGCACCAACGTGCTGCTGCTCGACGATATCAACGGCTGGCTACCGGCCTCCGGCACCGCGCTGCATCTGGCCCAACAGCGCCATTTCGTTACCGTGGTCACCGCTGCGGAAAAGGCCGCCGCCCAGATGGACTACTCGCATACCGGAGACTCCATGCGCGAGCGCTTCGCCAAGTTCGGCGTCGAGGTGTTGCTGGCAACGGCGCTGGAAAGCTGGTCCGGCACCACCGCCCGGCTGATCAACCTGTACACCGGCGATGTTGAGGAGCGGGACTTCGACTCGCTCGTTCTGGCAACCACCAACCGGTCCGAAGACCACCTGTCGCATGCCCTTGCGGGTGCGCCCAAGGATGTTCACACCATCGGTGATGCCATGCAGGCGCGCACCGCCGCCATGGCGATCTATGAAGCGCGCAAGCTGGCGATGACACTGTAGCGGGGGCGCAAGGGTTTGCACGACGAGACATTTCACGACGCCAGCGCGTTGATCGCTGCGATCATGCGCGAACTGGTGGACTTCCCCGATGACACACCGGGTGTCATGGACGTTCTGGTCCGCATTGCCGAACAGGACCTGTCGGAAGACAATTTCAACGCGCCCGAGCCATGCCGCAAGCCGGCTTGCCGGCTGCTGCCCCAGACTGTTGCGTCGGGTCTGGTCGTGTCGCCGCGGGTTTGCGGTGCCATCGCCGCGCTGGAAGACAGGATGCACTGGTTTCAGGCCGGCCATTACAGCGATGAGGTGATGCGGCAACCCGGGTATATGGACAGTTACGCCGCCATGGAGATCATTGGACCGCGAGGTTTCTTCACCGGCGATGATTTCGGGCTCGGCCTGATGATCCTCGGTCCGGGTCTGCATTACCCCGACCACTACCACGCTGCGCCGGAACTCTACTGGCTGCTGACCGGCCCGATCGAGTACCGCCGCGCGCCGGGCGGCTTCCACATCGCCGGCACGGCCGACACGATCTGGAACGAGCCCAACCAGGTGCATGCCATGAAGACCGGCGAGGTGCCGATGCTGTGCATATGGGCCTGGACGCGCGATGTCGATCAGGTGCCGGTGCTCGTCGGCGCTGCTTGAGGCTACAACACCCGCGCCAGCCGGAATGCATCCAGCGTGGCCGCGGCGATGTTGCGCGAGGTTGAGGCATCGCCGATGGTGTGGAGTTCAAAGCCATCGCCGGCGCGCGGCTGCGGCTTGCCTGCGGTGAGCGCGCTGAGGTCGGTGACGCCGTCGTTGGCCGATCGGGCGCGCAGGGCATCGAAGGTTTCACGCAACGGCTGCGTGCCGTGTTCGACGACGATGCGGTCGGCGTCGAGTTGCGTTTCCCGGTCGGTCAGCTCGTTGCGGAAGGTTGCCTTGAGGCGGTTGCCGGATTTCTCGACGCGGATCAGCCGGGCATCGAAGGTAACCGGGATGTCCAGTTCATAGACCCGTTTCTTCCAGAAGGCGCGCTCGGCGTAGGCCAGTTCCTGCACCAGCATGTCGTCGATGGCGGCGAGACGGACATTGGCGCCGCCCTGTGTGAAGTGCTCCGCACAGGTTGCTGCAGCGTGCCGACCGGTGCCGTCATAGACGATGACGTCCTCGCCGGCTGTCGGTTCGATGGCCAGAGCATCCCACCCGCTTGTGCAGTGCTCGGCGCCGTCCAGCCAGTCGAGATCCGGCAGACCGCCGGTGGCGATGATCACCGCATCGGGCTCAAGTGCCAGAACATCGTCCGCTTCGGCATAGATATTGAGGCGGACTTCGGCACCAAGCCGGTCAAGCTCGTCCGAACGCCAATCGATGATGCCGAGGATATCCTTGCGCCATGACGCCT
>JAHEJE010000123.1 GCA_024639035.1 Alphaproteobacteria bacterium | reverse complement strand
ATGGCGTCGAACTCTTCCTTGGGGTCGCGCGAAAACACAAAACAATGATGCTGCAAATGGTCGTAGGCCTTGTTCAGACCAAGATAGAGGACCACGCCGGAACAGGCCGGCTCGAACTTCTGGCTGTTGTAATGATCCGCGGCAGCGCCACCGACAAGTTCGTCGTAGGTTCTTATGGCGTCCATGTTGGACACGACGGCGTCGAACTCATGCCGTGTGCCGCCATTGATTTCGATCGCCCGGATGGCACTGTTGTCGTGGTCGATCCGGGTCACATCGTTTTCAAGATTGAAGATGACGCCAAGCTCCTCTGCCAACTTCTGCAAGGCAACCGGCACGGCCCTGGTTCCGCCGACCGGGTACCAGACGCCCAACCCGGTCTGCATGTGCGCAATCGAGCACAACACCGCCGGCGACTGGTACGGCGATGAACCCACGTACTGAACGAAATGGTCGAGCATTTGCGCAACGCGGCCGTCAGGGACCTTCTTGCGGATCGTGCCGGCCACCGAAGAGCCCATCTTCAGCGCAAGCACATCGGAAAGCGTGCTCAGCGTCATGTTCTGCTTGACGTCGATGGTGTCCCTGAGATCTTCAACGCTTTTCCAGAAGAAAAACCTGTCCGATATGCGGTGCAATCTTTCGGAGAACGCGATAAAGTCCCTGTAGCCTTGCCCGGACTTTGCATTGCCGGTGAACTTGTCGATTTCACGCGCCATTTCATCGACGTCCTCACGCAGGTCGAGCACACTGCCGTCGTCAAAGAAACACCGCCATTGCGGGTCGAGACGCACCAGGTCGAGATAGTCCTCGATGTTGCGGTTTGCTTCCTGGAACACCCTGAACAGCACTTGCGGCACTGTCAGTATGGTCGGCCCCATGTCGAAACGGTAGCCATCCTGGTGCAGCACAGCGGCCTTGCCGCCGACCCAGTCGTTCTTTTCGAAGACTGTAACCTGGTGACCCCGCGCGGCCAGCGTGCACGCCGCAGTCAAACCTCCCAGTCCCGAACCGATTACAGCTACCTTCTTTGCCACTGGAGTACCTATCTATTGATGATGGGATGACAGACTACAGCCGGAGGTCGTCGGCGATCAACCGGCTGGAGATGCGCGCGGACTCGAATATCACCGGTAGCCCGCTACCTGGGTGGGTGCCGCCGCCAACCAAATACAAGCCGGGGACATCCTCGAACCGGTTGTGAGGGCGAAAATAGAGCATCTGGTTGAGTTTGTGGCTCATGTTGAAGGTGGCCGCCTTGTAAATATTCTGCTCCTCGATCCAGCCGTCGGGGGTGAGAATGCGTTCAAAAACGATACGATTGCGCAAATCCCCGATACCTATGAGGGAGAGCCGGTCAAGTGTGTGCTCGCGATACGCCTTGGCTTCAAGCTGCCAATCGATTTGCGCATCCGCGTTTGGAACCGGGACCAGCACATAGAGCGCGCTGTGACCTTCGGGCGCTAGGGTCTTGTCGGTTACGCATGCGTTTTGAACATAAAAGGATGGCTGGCGCGGCAGCACCAGGTCTTCCTGGATGTCCCTGACGTTTCGCTCAAGGTCGCGCGCCAGGCTTATCGTATGATGCTGAACCTCGGGCAGGTCGCCAGTTATTCCCAGGTACATCATGAACGTTGAGCAGGAGTACGATCTGCTTTCTATCTTGCGGTTGTTCCAGCGCCGCCGGAAGCGTTCCGGTATCAGCCGCTGCATGGCTTGCGCGAAATCCGCGTTCACCACCACTGCGTCGGCCTCATAGCGGCCTTGCTCTGTCAGCGCGGCACTTATGCTGTCTCCGTCAAAGGCAAACGACGTCACGGGTTCGCCGAGGCGGATTTCCGCACCCAGCTCGGCGGCAATTTCGCACATCCGCTGCATGACCCGATTGCAGCCGCCGATCGGATGCCAGACACCGTATTCGTGCTCGAGAAAAGCAAGAATTGTGAACAGGCTCGGGCAATTGAACGGCGACATGCCCAGGTACTTCGACTGAAACGAAAACGCCCGGCGAACGCGGTCATCGGCAAAGAATTTCTTGAGGTCGTCGTCGAGGCTGCGATGCGGCCTGAGGATGGGCAGCGATGTGACAACGCTGGGGCGCAGATAGTCGAACAACGTGTCGAAGGGGTTTTGCAAGATTGTCTTAAACTTCGAGATCTTTTGACGGTTGTCGGAAAGAAAGCGCCGCAGGTTCCGGGCATCGGACGGCGACAGCCGGGCAATCTCCCGGCTCATGGCGTCGGGACAGGAACGGGCATCGAGGTGGCCCTCGCCTTCGAAGACAACCCGGTAGAGCGGATCGATCCGGACCATCGGGACCTCGGTCATTAGATCCCTGCCCACCTCTGCGAATATGTTCTGCAGGACTTCCGGATACAGAAAGAAAGTGGGGCCGATATCGAAGCAGAAGCCTTGTTCCCTGATCGCTCCAGTGCGTCCGCCGACGTCGTCGCGCGCCTCAAGAACCGTCACGTCGCACCCCTTGTGCGCCATCAGCATGGCCGTGGCTAAACCTCCGGGCCCGGCCCCCACGACGACGATTTTCGGTGCTTTACCCACTTCCATTCCTGACCGCTCTTTCACCCATGGCGTGACCGCAAATGTTCCGATATTTCAGCCGTAAAAATTTCTACGCCGGTGGTTGCCTTTCGGATCTATACTGCGAAACCGAACAATAGCAAGACTGGAGAACGGCGAGTGTCGGGACTCGATCATATGCTGTAGCCGGCGGTGGCGATCGGCAGCCGGCGCACTCTTTCACCCGTGGCAGCGAAAAGGGAATTGACCAGCGCGGGGGCCGCCACGGGGGTGCCCGGTTCTCCAACGCCGCCGGGAAGATCGGCGCTATCGATCAGATGAACCTCAATATCCGGAGCGGCATCCAGGCGGAGCATTTCGTAGCTATCGAAATTATCCTGGACCACGCGGCCCTCGGCAAAGTCTATCTGCCCGAAGCAGGCCGCCGTCAGGCCGAAATTCATGCCGCCCTGAACCTGCGCCTCAACCAGAAGCGGATTGACCACCCAGCCGCAATCGATCACCGCCGTGACCTTTTCCAGAACAATGCGCTTGTCATCGCCAACGCGCAGGTCGACGACCGCTCCAACGATGGAGCGGAACGAGGCGTGCAATGCCAAACCGCGGCCATAACCGTCACCACCGTTGCCGCGCCAACCGGCCTTGTCGCGCAGGGTTTCCAACACCGCCTTGTGGCGTGCATGGCGGTCGCCGAGATGGGCCAGCCGGAATTCGAAAGGGTCGCGACCTGAAGCGGCGGCACATTCATCCATCAGGCTTTCGACGATGAATGCATTGTTCGAATGCCCCACTGAACGCCAGAAGCCGATCGGAATGGCGGTTTCGATCTCGCAGGCCGCAATGCGCCTGTTGTTCACGTCGTATGGCATATCCCGAAGGCCTTCCAGCGTGGTCCGATCGCTTCCGAACCCGGCCGGGCCGTCGACATTTCTGGCCAGATATGACGCCATGACGGAATGCGTGGCAAGGGTGGCGTCGACAGCGGTCAGCGCGCCTGATTTGTCGAGGCCGGCGGCAATCCGGGCGATCGATGCCGGGCGAAAGACGTCGTGGCGCATGTCTTCTTCGCGCGACCATACGAGCTGTACCGGTGTGCCGGCATGCGCTCGGGCCGCGACGGCTGCGTAAGTCACAAAATCCTTTTCTGCGCGCCGGCCGAATCCACCGCCGGCATAGGTCACCTTGATGCGTACGTCTTCGTTTGCGCCGAGAGACTGGATGGCCTGCCGTGCCATGGCTGCCGATTGCGTGGGGACCCAGGCCTCCACCGATCCATTTTGGCGCCACAAGACGGTGCAATTCATCGGCTCCATCGTGGCGTGTGCCAGGTAGGGCGTTTGGTACTCGACGTCCAGCCGCCGGGCGGCAGATGCGATCGCCGCCTTGGGGTCGCCCGAGACGTATTGCTGGCTAAGGTCCTGGCCATCGAGACCGGCCCGCAGCCCGGCGATCATCTGTGCGGTATCGAGGAGTTCACCGGGTGGTTCGTCGTCGATGTCAAGCGCATCGGCAGCCTGAAAGGCCCGCCAGGTGTTGTCGGCAATCACGATGACGGCATCCTGATGGACGATGACATCGCGAACGCCGCGCATCGACCTCGCCTTGGTGTCGTCAACAGAGCTTATGGTTGCGCCGAGCACGGACGGCCGCCTTACGGTCGCGAACAATCCGTCCTGCAACCTGACATCGATGCCGAAACGGGCCTTGCCGGTGATCTTGTCGGCGGTGTCGATGCGTCTGACAGGCTTTCCGATGACTTGAAACGCGCCGGGGGGCTTCAGGTCGACATCCTGCGGCGGCTCGAGACTGGCGGCTGCCTGCGCAAGGTCACCGAATGATAGCGGCGCGCTGCCATCAGCAAGGCGGAACCCGGCATGTTGCAGAACCAGTGCGTCCGATCTGACACCGAGTTTCTGCATCGCGGCCTGCTGCAGCATATGACGGGCAACGGCACCGGCGCGGCGCATCTGCGACCAGCTTGCGACCATCGCCGTGGAGCCGCCGGTGGCTGACAGTTTCATGCTGCCCATGAAGCGTTTCGCATACCAGTGCATCGGTCCGGACATATGCTCGGGACGCTCGTCGAGGAACATCGTCCAGTTGGTATACACGGCCATTTCTTCATGCGGATGGGTGACCCGCACGTTGTCGGCGGATATGTCGAGGCCGAGTTCCTCGCAAACCAGTTGCGCCAGGCCGGTATGCGTGCCCTGCCCCATTTCGACGAAGGGCACGTAGATGGTGACTGTGTTATCCGGCGTTATATTGACCCAGGCGGTCAGATCGGCACTGGCATCACCTTCGCGACGCGCGCCGGTGCCGGTCACGTCGACGGTGGCAAGATAGCCTGTGCCGATGCCGAGCCCTGCGAGGGAAAGCCCCCCCAAGGTGGCAGTGCCTACGGTAAATATTCGACGTGTTATCCCTGGGGCCATGATGTTCGCCGTCAGCTCGCCGCCAGTATCTGTGCCGCCCGGTCGATCGCGGCCCGAATGCGATCATAGGTTCCGCACCGGCAAATGTTGCTTATCGCCTCCTCGACATCGCTTGCGGTCGGTCTTGGCGTGGTCTCCAGCAAGGCCGTCACCGCCATGATCACGCCGGACTGACAGTAGCCGCATTGCGGCACGTCCATTTCAAGCCAGGCCTGCTGTACCGCAGATAGCCGGCCGTCGCGGGCGATGTCCTCAACCGTGCGAACGTCCGAGCCGGCAACGCTGCTGACGCTTATGATACAAGACCGCACCAAGGCGCCGTCGACGATGACCGAACAGGCCCCGCACAGGCCGATGCCACAGCCAAACTTGCTGCCGGTCAGATCGGCTTCATCGCGCAGCAGCCACAGCAGCGGCATGTCGGCCTCCACATCAAACGTGCGTTCGATACCGTTTATCTTGAGCGTGTACATGTCATTTTTTCGGTACGCGGATTTCAGCCAGGATCAGCATCTATGAACCAAAGGCGTCAGGCGAAGCTGCGGCAACAAGGTGGGCATTCATCTGTCGCAGGCGGCGAACATGCGCATAAGGTGGCGTGACGCTCGGCCCGGACGGCACCCTCAAACCGACCGCGCGCGCCGCATCGGCGACAAAATCGTTGCAATTGTTGAACATCAAACTCCACACAGCGGTATCCTGACGCCTTTGCCTGACAAAGCGCATCAGGCTTTCATAACTGGACGGTGTCAGGTTGACCCGGAACTTTTCGACAACGGGCGAACGCAGATCGGACGGATCCGGCGCCGTCGACCCGTGGATTGCCAAGAGGCCCAGCGTGCTGCCGCCCAACGGCCCGAGAAACGGATAGAATCCAATCGGATCGCTTTGCTCAACGACCCTGCCTGTCCGGTCCAGCCGACCATGGATAAAATAGCTGTGGCCGGGGTATACAGCCATGACCGCGCGAAATTCAACAAAATGAGTGGCGTTTGCTGGAGCAATTGCAACATTGTCGGCAACCGGCACTGCCACCAATCCTCTCAGATCGCCGACCTGGCCACCGCTGCTGCAGGCCGCGATACCCAGTGGCAAGAGAAACAGCAGAGCTCTGAGTAAGTAGTTAATTCGTTGCATGTGGCAAAGAATACCAGCTCGATCGCGCCGCACAAACATTGAAATGGAATTTTTGCTTCTTGATGGCGCCAATCCCAAACCGCTCGCGGCGCTACGGCGATATCCGCAAATGGGTCCAGGCTGTGTGAAAACGCCAATTTCGCCGCCAATTGACCAATTTCCCAGAGATGACGGCCTGCTAAGCCATTGATTTCATTGGCGACGAGTAATTGAAGAGGTTGCCAAAATCGCAGCTTGAGCCAATTTCCGGCATTTTCACACAGCCTCGGTCAAAAATTCCCTTTAGCCCGATGGCAGCTATCGGAGGCATAGTTGCCGTAAGGTTTGGGTATCCGCGATTTCCGGTGTGGGGCAAAAGCACGCCTCGTCACTCACGAGCGGTTCTTGCTCTTAAGAATGTCCGTTCATGGTGCAGGCTGTGTGGAAACAAGGGCTGATGGTTGCGAATGGTGTCTGCTTTTGCGTGTTGTCTGCGTCCAGAGCAAGATGGTCACGAAACGTCTGACCGTGTATGAAACTAATACAAGACGATTTCGGAGCACATCAGTTGGAAGGACTATCAAAAAGCGGCGAGACAGTCAGCTTACACGCTACAGCCGATCGCATGCGGGAGCGTGAGGCAGCGACGCGGGAGATCCTTGAGATCATCAGTCAGTCGCGAGACGACGAGCAACCGGTCTTCGACGCGATTCTCAGACGGGCGGCGACACTTTGCCGGGCGCCACAGGCCGGATTGTTGATGCCCAACGACGCGAGGACACACGTTCGGTACGTTGCCAGTTGGGGCCCGCCGTCGAAGCACTTTCAGGTCGGCGTAACCGAGTGGTCAATCGACGATCCGATTGCAGTGACAACCGCGATCCGCGAAAGTCGGATCGTCAACATTCCTAACCTGCTGAATGACGACTTGACCAAACAGGAGCATCCTTCACGCTTGGAAATTATCGAGAAGGAAGGCATCCGATCGGTTCTCGCGGTTCCGCTGATCAGTGGCGATAAGGTGATTGGTTGTTTCGACGTCTATCGACTGGAGGTCGATCCCTTCACCGATGATGAAGTTGCGCTGATTCAAAGTTTTGCGGCACAGGCAGTCATTGCCATCGAAAACGTCCGTCAGTTCCGCCAGTTGCAAACCAAGTTCGAACGCGAGGCGGCAACACGGGAGATTCTTCAGGTCATCAGTCAGAGCCGCGATGACGAGGCGCCGGTTTTCGACGCGATCCTGGAGAACGCCTGCAGGCTATGTGATGCGCCGCTCGCCTATCTCTCCATGACAACCGAGGATCGCTCTCACGTCATTTCACCGGCGCGCCGGGGCGCGTTCGCAAAGTTCGGCACGACGCTGGACAATCTCCGCGTCCCGCTCGCCGAGTCACACCTCGCGCTGGCCCGCGCGATCGCCGAGTGCCGTGTCTTTCGCGAAGACGACATCTCCGATCACGACCTCTACACAAGCGGCGATCCTAACCGCGTCTCGATGGTCGAAGACGAAGGTGCGCGCAGCCTTATGGTGGTACCCCTGATCAGCAAGAGCCTAGGGATCGGGTCAATCGCGCTCTATCGGCGCAAGGTCGCTCCGTTCCAAGATGACGACGTCGCACTTGTCGAGAGTTTCGCCGCACAGGCGGTAATTGCCATCGAGAACGTCCGCCTGTCCGTCTTCAGAGTTTTACGGAGATCAGTTTGGTTTTCGTAACGGAGGCTCTGGTTCGATTTCTGTTTCAGTTTAGGCGACAGCGGATTGATGCTGCAACCGGCGTTTTTGGATGGTTTGTTTTTTGATCTCCTTTCTCATTTTCAGGATCTTTGCACTTCGACCGCAATAGACATCGTCGGGGGTGAGGTTTCCTAAACTCTCGTGATATCGACGGTTGTTGTAATAATCGACGAAGGCGCCAATTTGTCGTAACTACCCAGCCCCTGCCGGGATCATGATGGGGCAGTGATTGTTTGGCGGATTTCGACGTAGGGATTGATGCCGGCAAGACGGGCGGTATCGACGACGGTTCGCACTGCTGCATCGGC
>JAHEJE010000122.1 GCA_024639035.1 Alphaproteobacteria bacterium | reverse complement strand
AGCATTATGATACTATTTGCGCGCATGATTAAGCCGTCTCCATTCACAGCACCAGCTGCTCACCGATCCCCGAAAAATGGGCAGTCAGGCTCTTTAAATAATCAAAACAATCCTAACGTAAAGCCAAAATATAGAGTTAAATTTTACCAAACACCAGTGTTTGGCGCCTGACGCAATCGCGCGCCCGCTCAACAGCCGCCGATCATAACATGGCTGAAACGCAAGCATCCAGAGCACAACAGCCGACTTTCACGTTCGGGAATGACCTGAAAACAGAAAGCCGGCTGCTGCAATTACGTGATCGATCTTTATCGATTGATAACTAGCCGTTCAGCTGGCCGTTCAGGAACGTCCACTGGTTGGCAGCCCAGTTGCCGACCGCCGAGACGGTGATGATCGAGACGGCAAGAATAATGCCCAGGAGCACGGTGTACTCGAGGAACGATGCACCGTCTTCGTCTTTGCGGAATTTCGCGATCAGGTTTTTCACCTTGGTCATGTTTGAGTCCTCCAAAACAACTCTAGAGTTTATGAATGAACCCTCAATCGGCAGCGCCATCGCGAAATGACAGGCCGCTCAAGGGCACACGCCACGGCGGATGTTCAAACCTGCGTCCGTCGGCGATGGCCTTAACAAACACTTAACGCTTAAGGAAGTCAAGTGTTACCTGAATCACCCACCCGACAAATTGAAAGCTTCTAGTCAATTTTATAAATACAAATCACGGTATATCCAGAGTTCTTTTTGTTTCATAATGAAACTTTAGAATATATCTTGAGATATAGCGTGTATTATATTGACATTTGCAACTATTAATACAATTTAAATATGAAAATGCATAAAATTTTATGTGTTTTTTATATAAGAACCAACAATGAATTTCGCGCGCAATCTGATAATCGATCGCATTTCCCCTGCTCCGTAGACGGAATTTTAAATAACATCTCGTACGGTCAAATCCAGCTTTTTGGTTAATTTCCGAGCCGGAGTTTGGGGATGCGGACGCAGAATTTAATATCGGCCCTGGTGTTCAGCCTGTTATTTTACGCCTATGCGAGCATGCATCTGCTCAACCTGTTTCCCTCCAGCGCGCTGCTGTGGCAGGCAAACATTACGTTTGCCCGCGAAGCGCGGCCGGTGTTCGAATTGTTCGACGCCGTCACCAGCTACGACTCGATTGCCACGCTGGCCAGCATCGTCGGGTTTTTCGGTCTGTGCTGGCTCGCGGCTGCCAAGAAGCACAAGATGATGACCGCGGTGACCACGCACACGGCATTGTTCTGCGTCGCGTACGCCAGCATTGCATCCTACGGTGCTGCCATGGGTCCGCAGATATCCTCTGCTTCCGGCATGACTGACATCGTCAGGCTGACCAGTTCGCTGCAGCCGGTGGAACAGGCGATGGCGGCGCTGGTGGCGATCCTGACCGTGACCTGCCTGAGCAATCACCTGGATATCGTCAAAGACCTGGTGATGGCCGCCTGGCAAAAATCACGCATGGCAAGGCAACACTGACCCGCTGCCGCGGCGCCCATGCGGGTTAAGAGTGACCGCAGCCGGCCAATCCTCGTCCGCCAAACCCAATACCGTTTGCCGAATTCATCCACGGCCTAGGGTCAGGACCCGCCGACTTAACCGCACATCCCGGTGATGGCAGCATTGCGCGCATCGCTTACACGCAGGTGGATGGCCATGCCGCCGTCGGCGTAGACGCAGCGCCAGTCCGGCGACAGGTCCAGCAACGGAACCGCAGCGGATCCCGCACGCAAAAGCGTCCATGAAATATCCTGCTCATCGAGAAAGCCGAACAGGTCTTCCAGGCCGGGATTGAACACGGCGTTGGCATAGCGCTCATAGAATGTGTTGCCATAGAGTTCGGCACGACCATCGATACCCGGCGCGATGCCCTTGAGGATCAGATAGCCGCCGTGAATATAGTCGTTCAGGACCTTGCCCTGAACGTTGTTGGCCTTGGCGAACTCGACACCGCCATAGGGATGGCGCGGCTGGTCGAGGTCGAAATCGTTCATCGTCACCAGCCCCAGAGCGGCCAGGCCGGCCAGAACCGCCGTCAGGCCGTTTAGCTTTGCCGAATGCCTCAGAAACCAGCCGAATATCGGGTCGTTTTTCCAGTCCTGCGGTGCCGATTGCGAGCGCGCTGCGGCAAACTGCTCGGTCAGCGGCGTGGCGATGATGATCGGCAGCAACAGGGCGAATGTCGGCATCGAGCGGGTATAGGTGAACATCAGGAACGCCAGCAGCAACAGCGCCACCAACCTGAACCGCTGCAAGCGAAAACCGGAGTACAGCGTCATCGCCAGCAGACCGATCAACACGATCAGGTGATAGCGCCGGCTGTGGAAGTCCGGAGACTGCCATTCGTTGATGGTCTTCAGCGGTGCGCTCAACTGCAGGATTTTCTGGGTGATCAGCAGCGCTTCATGGCCGTATGGATTGAGCAGGGTCGCCAATGTCAGCAGCACCAGGAATGCACCGTGCTGCAGGGCAACGCGGAGCCGTTCGCGCGCACCGGCGGCAAGCACGGTTTCGGCGGAAAAGATGCCGGCCAGCATGAGCGCCAGGGTGAATCCACCATGCAGGTTGGTCCACAAGACAATCAGCGGAACCATCCACCAGCGCGGCAGCCGGCGCTCGTCTGCGGCGTTGGCAAGCTCGATCGTCCAGATCAGCAGGATCGGGAAGGCCAGGATCAGCGGGCGGGCGAGAAAGTGAATGGCGGCAAACAACACCAGCACGAACATTGCAGCTATGGCGCCGGACCACCGATAGCGGTCCAGACAGAACCGCGACAGGATCCACACCGTGGCAAATATCGCCGCGGCAGTGAGCAGCAACACGCCTTTCCAGCCGGCCGCCTTGTAGGCGCCGTAGAATATGAGCTGGGACAGCCATTCCTTGGCAATCCACGGCTCGCCGCGAAACGAATGGGAGAACATGTCGACATGCGGAAGCTGCATGTTGTGGACAATCCATTCCCCGGTCTTGATGTGCCAGAAGGTGTCGGAATCGCCGATAACGCCGAATTCCATCTTGAACAGCACCACGCAAAACACGACCGTCGAGAACAGCAGGGCCACCGCCCCTCTGGCCGGCTCGACCGCCGTTGAATGTTGCGACATCATCATTGGAGATTGCCCGAACTGATTTGAAAGACTGACCTCGGATTCTGGCCTTAGGTAACCGCAAAAACATTTCGAACTTGTTTCACTGCACCTCGGAACCGCTGATTAACGGAGCGTTTACCGGGTTTTTTCATCTCGCGGAAAGCCCTGCGGTGCTAGATTGACGTTGCGTTGGTCGGCTATCGCGGACAGCGCAGGGGATGGGGCCTGCAAGATGCGGAATTGCAACACCTGGCGGCAAATCGGGTGCCGGCGGTAACCATACCCAAAGTTTGTTTGCAACGGTTCTTAGCCGTTGATATAAAATTATTAACGGATGGTTAACTTGGGGGCTCGGGGACCATGTGGGGTGGTAATGTTTAGTTCGAAATTTGCGGTCACAGCCGCGGCGGCGGCGTGTTTGGTGGTGGTCGGATGCACATCCAACCAGGATTTGCTGCTTTCAGACAGCGGTCTGAAGACCAATGATCCGGCGTTTTATCCTTCCGACGACCATATCAGGGCCGGCAAGGCACACTTCAACAACGGCGACTGGGGCCTGGCGGCCGAGCGGTTCCGCAAGGCGGTGGAAATCGCCCCGCGCGATGCCGAAGCATGGGTCGGCCTGGCAGCGTCCTATGACCGCACGCGGCGCTTCGACCTGGCCGACAAGGCATATACCCAGGCCATCAGGCTGGGCGGCACCAACACGGTGATCCTGAACAATCAGGGCTACTCCTATCTGCTGCGCGGCGACCTCTACAAGGCACGCCGCAAGTTCCTGGCCGCATACGATCGCGATCCCAACAATCCGACGGTCCAGAACAACCTGGAACTGCTCAACGAGAGCGAAAAGTCGATCAAACGGTCAAAAACCTAACGACACGATCGACCTGCCCGCAATTGCAGGGCACGCCGATAATTGGTTTGAACGGGTTTGAACAGGCGGCATGGAAACTGTGCCGCCTGTTGTTTTTTGCGGGCGGTCACGGTTCAACGAGCAGTCATAGATGTGGTTGAGGCAAATCATCGTCCGGGCTTTTTTGGCGCTCGCCGCTGTTGTGCTCGGTCCGATCGCCATTGGCCCGCCGGCAGACGCGCAAGCGGCGGGAAAGTCGTCCAAACTCCCGGCGAAGACCGCTCAGAAGTCGGATCTCCTGTCCGGCCGCCAAGACCGGTTCAATCCGGCCAAGAGCGACCGGCAGGCGCAACCGGCGCAATCCGACGAAGATCCCGACAGCAGCGACCCGCCGGAGCCTGATATCGATCCCCTCGACCTGCTCGTCCCGAGCGACCCGCATGTCGAGCCGGACCAGCTTCCCGGCAAGCCGGTAAAGCTGAAGCCACCCCGGCGCAAGCCGTCGCGCAAGGCCAAGAGCGTGCGGCGGCCGATCGATATCGCCTTCAAGGGCGGCAAACTGGTCATCAACCGTTTCCACACGGTGAAACTCGATCTGCCGCATAAGGACTGCCGGGAGTTTCCCGCGGTGATCACAACCGACTACAAACTGAAACCGGGGGCACTCGAGACGCTGGCCGACAACATGATGATCGTGCAAAAACGGCTGTGCGCATCCAACGGCAGCATCATGGTCACTTGTTATCAGAACCGGGCGACCATATCTCTGCGCAAGGCGCGGCCCGACGACGGCTGCCGATAGGCCAATTGAAGCGGAGACCGCACAGATATGAAGATCATCGCTATTTCGGGCAGTCTGCGAGAAGGCTCGTTCAACACCAAGCTCCTGCATTGCGCGCGCAAGCTGGCGTCCGAAGATTTAACTCTTGAGGTTGTCAGGCTGAACGATATCCCGCTTTACAACGGCGATCACGACACCGCGGACTCCAAGCCTGAAGCGGTTCTGCAGCTGGCTGAAAAATTACGCCAGGCCGAAGGTATTTTGATCTGCACACCTGAGTACAACTACTCGATCTCCGGGGTGCTCAAGAATGCCATAGACTGGCTGTCGCGGGTGGACGGGCAGCCGTTCAACGGCAAGCCGGTGGGTATCATGGGAGCTGCGGCGGGCCAGATCGGCACCGCGCGGGCGCAATACCACCTGCGCCAGGTTCTGGTCGGCCTCAATCCGCGGGTCATGTCGCGGCCGGAATTCTTCATGGGCGCCGTCCACACCAAGTTCGACGACGACGGCAATCTGAGCGACGCAGACAGCGAGAAGTTCCTCAAGTCCTATCTCGCGGCATTCGCCGATTGGGTGCGCGGCCAGACCCGCCGATAAGCCCAAATTTCACCGCATTATCGCTGTTTATCTGCGGGCTCAAACGGCAACATTGCGATTCGGCAACCAAACAGGGAGCATACCCCCCGTGAATTCAGGCAAACTCATCAAGTCGATCATCGGCGCATCGCTGCTCGTCGGCGTTCTCACCACCGGTAGCGTTACAGCAAGCGCCCAGTCGGCGGCACATTGCGACGATGTCGCCAGGCACAAGGCTTCGCGCCACGCCAACGGCGCCGGCGTGGTCGGCGGCGCGGTCACCGGTGCGGTCACCGGAGCGATCATCGGCGGCATCATTGATGGCGGCAGGGGCGCTGGACGCGGCGCTGCGATCGGCGGCGGTGTCGGCGTTCTCGGCGGCGCCCTCAATGAATCGGCAAGCTGGCAGGACGCCTACAATTATCACTACCACCGCTGCATGAACCGGACACGGCGACCGGTGCGGGCGATCAACCGGGGTCATGCGCCACGGCCATGGACCCGGGCATGGTATCGCTATTGCGCCGACAAATACCGGTCGTTCAATCCGGAAACCGGGCGTTATCTGGCCTATTCCGGCCAGTACCGCATGTGCCGCTGATCAATTGAGGTGCAGTGGCGTGAGATCGTTGACCATCGCGTTGGCGATCGCCGCCTCGCGGCTGTCGGAGATCGAGACCGGCGTACCGTCGGCCATGTAGAGGCAGAAGAACTCGCCCTCCAGGGGCATTTCGACCTGCGCGCCCATCAGCGACCTGGCCTGATCGGCATCCAGCGTGCGGACATAGGCGACTTCGCCCCGGCCGAGCTGTTCAAGATCGGCGCGCGACATTTCAAATTTCGGCGTGTGTTCGATTTTCGTGATCATTTGAACCTCCGACGATTTGTCCGCCAACCCTATCTTGAATTGATCTCTATGCGCTTAACGGCCGGCTTGGACTGCGGCTGTTCGAGCTCAATGCTCAGCAGCCCGTTCTCAAGGCCGGCACCGGAAACCTGCATGCCGTCGGCCAGAACGAAGGCGCGTTGAAACTGGCGCGCGGCAATTCCGCGATGCAGGTATTCGTTGTCGCCGTTTTCCGTCTGTTTGCCGGATATCAGCAGCTGTTTGTCTTCGACGATGATGTCCAGGTCATCGGGTGCAAACCCGGCCACCGCCAGGGTGATGACAATGCGCAATGGCGCATCCTTGGTCGCCGGAAACTGCTCGATGTTGTAGGGCGGAAACCCGTCGCCGGCATTGCGCGCGGTGCGGTCCATCAGCCGTTCCAATTCGTCAAATCCAAGCAGGAACGGGCTGGAAAAAACTGACATACGTGACATGACATGGCCCTTCAAAAAAGCAGCACAGTTTCACAATCGAGGCAGACCGTTCGAAAACCGGCCCTGTATCGCGGCCCCGTCAACATGGGCACCGCAAGTCTCCAATGCCCCGGATATGGCGACAGCAACCTTGAATTTCAAGAATTTCGCCGGTGCCACGGAGCCGGTTATTGCTTGTCCTTGGCCGGCATGCCGGCGAAATCCTGCAGCCAGCCAATAGCGGAGCGGTGCCATAATTGCACCTTCGGAACGAGGTCGTAACGCTGTCTTGCGGTTCCGATGCGCAAGTTCAGCACCCGCTCGCCGGTATAGTCGGCCGGTGCCGCATAGAGCGGTGAACCGCAGTTGCCGCAGAATGCCTGCTCGCGCCGGGCGCCGCTGTCACCGGTCTTCACATACACTTTCAGAGTACCGGACAGCAGCCGGAACATACTCTCGGGAACCGGCACCAGCGTCCGGAACGCCGTGCCCGAAAGCGCCTGGCAGTCGGTGCAGTGGCAGATGGCGACCTTGTCGGGATCGACCTCGGCTTCATAGGAAATTTGCCCACAATGGCAGGTGCCATCTATCTTCATGTGTTCATCCACTCTTGAGCGGCGGGAACAGTCCCAGTTCGTCATTGGGCTGCAGCGCCGTTTCGGCCCGTTTTGCGGTTGGCAGCACGATGCCGTTCAGCATCACCAGGTAGCTGTCTTCAGCGGGCAGGCCGAGCTGGTTCATGACATCGATTGCCGTTGCATCATCGGCTGTCTCCAGATCGGTTTGCGAGCCCGAACTGCCAGGCGGCAGATAGTGCCGCAACTGGCCGCCGACTTTCAGTTTGATGTGCATTGCCGCTCAGTAGCCGTACGACGCGCCGTGGGTACGCGCCAGATAGGCCTCCATGACCCGGTTCGGATCCTGCATCAGCCTGTCCTTCCAGTGCCCGAGCTTGACGCCGGTCTGGATCAGGCCACGGATCACCCCGACATGGCTGGTCAGCCCCAAGGCAAGCGCGCCGACCACGACATCGTCCTTGAAGGTCAAACGCAGGTAGCGGAAGTTGTCCGGATCGGCGGCGCTGGTTTCATCGCCGCCTTCGACCCCGTCCCACAGTCCGAACGAAGATGAAATCAGGCCGAGCGTGTTCAGCACGTTCATCGACAGGCTGCCGCGATAGTGGGTCGTCTCGCCAGCCATATTGAGGGCGGCGATGCGGCCGTGTTCGCTGGCGGTCGGCTGGATCGCATGGATTTCGCGAACGCCGGTCAGCAATTCCGGTCCCTGGGCCACGTCGCCGGCGGCATAGATGCCGGGCTTGTTGGTCTGAAGGTTGTGATCGACGAGAACGCCGAGATCGGTCTCGATCCCGCTGCCGTCGAGAAAGCCGATGTTGGGTTTCACGCCGGTCGCCACAACCACGGCATCGACCTCGGCCGAGGAGCCGTCGCCGTAGCTGATCTGCAGCGCCGTGCCGGATTGCTCGATGCCGGTCACCTTGGTCGAGGTCAGCACGGTCACGCCCTTTGCCTCGCACCAGCGCTTGATCATCTCGCCGCCGGCATGGTCCATCATGCGCGGCAGCATGCGGTC
>JAHEJE010000121.1 GCA_024639035.1 Alphaproteobacteria bacterium | reverse complement strand
ACTCGACGCCGCCGTGCTGCCCCCCATCGTCACCTGGGGCACCAGTCCCGAAGACGTCGTGTCGATCACCGGCGCGGTGCCCGACCCGGCCGCCGTAGAAGACGAAACCCGTCGCCAGGCCATGTCGCGCAAGCTCGATTACATGGGGCTGGCCGCCGGCACCAGAATGACCGACATCGCCATTGATCGGGTGTTCATCGGCTCGTGTACGAACGGTCGCATCGAGGACCTGCGCGCCGCCGCCGAGGTGGTCGACGGCAAGACCGTCAACGGCCATGTCAACGCGATGATCGTCCCCGGCTCCGGCATCGTCAAGGAACAGGCGGAATCAGAAGGCCTCGACAAGATTTTTCTCGCCGCCGGCTTCGAGTGGCGCGAGCCCGGCTGTTCCATGTGCCTGGCCATGAACGCCGACAAACTCAGCCCCGGCGAGCGCTGCGCCTCGACCTCGAATCGCAATTTCGAGGGTCGCCAGGGCTACAAGGGCCGCACCCACCTGGTCTCCCCCGCCATGGCCGCCGCCGCCGCAATCGCCGGCCATTTCGTCGATATCAGGGATTAATCTCACCCCGCCCGGTCAATCGTCTTGAAGGCCTCCAACGGGTGCTCTATAGATAGCTCTAGGCGACAGAAGCGAAGGACAATTCGTCGGGGTGTGACTTCTGTCACAGACGTCGCTGAGCGTCCGGGGGCATATTCGGACAAGATGAACGCATAATGAACGGCGCGTTAACCACGCCGTCACCAACAGGCTGGTAGTATGACAATAAGTTCAACGCTTGAATCGAATGACTTGGGGACGCATCAAATGAAAACCCTGGACCAGGCCGACGCTCGCTTTCTGCGCCGCATCCTGTTTGCCCTGATCGTCTCGACCATGGCCACCGGCGCCTTTGCCGCCTTTGCCACGGTCAACGCCGAACAGTCCGGCCAGGTCAATTTCCGCCTTCCCATCCTGATGGCCGAGTAATCCGGCGCCTGCTGCGCTTGACCGCCGGCCAATTTCCGCGCATGTAGGCAGCACCTCTGGCCCGATGCGCAGGACGAAGCAATGGACAAGTTCACCACGCTGACCGGTGTCGCAGCACCCATGCCGCTGATCAATGTCGATACCGACATGATCATCCCCAAGCAGTACCTGAAGACCATCAAGCGCACCGGGCTCGGCAGCGCCCTGTTTTCCGAGATGCGCTATGACGATGATGGTGCCGAGAAGCCCGATTTCGTCCTCAACCGGCCGGCCTACCGCTCGGCCCAGATCCTGGTGGCCGGTGAAAACTTCGGCTGCGGCTCATCGCGCGAGCATGCTCCCTGGGCCCTGCTCGATTTCGGCATCCGCTGCGTCATCTCCACCTCATTTGCCGACATCTTCCACAACAACTGCTTCAAGAACGGCATCCTGCCGATCGTCCTGCCGCAGGCCGACGTCGATAAGCTTATGGAAGACGCCGAGCGTGGCGCCAACGCCACCGTCACCATCGACCTGGACGCCCAGGAGATCAAGGGCCCGGACGGCGGCACGATTTCCTTCGACGTCGATCCCCACCGCAAACACTGCCTGCTGAACGGCCTCGACGACATCGGCCTGACGCTGGAAAAAGCGCCAAGCATCGACGCCTACGAAGCTAAATCCGCCGAGGCCCGCCCTTGGGCCTGATGCTCGGTATTCAAGCCAGGAAATCCCCTCCCCTAGAAAAGGGGAGGGTTAGGGTGGGGATTGAAGACCGTGCCTCTACCCTAAACGGTGCCAATACACACCGCCGTCAACCCCCATCCCGACCTTCCCCCTTTCTGGGGGAAGGAGCAAAAGCCACTGCCCTTGCCTTGGCCCTCATAGCCGCGCTGTTGTTTGCGGGCGGCCCCGCAGCCGAGGCTGCCTCCCTCTCCAAGTGCGTCGCCGGCCTCAAGTCCCGCGCCATTCGCGCCGGCGTTCCCAAATCCATCGCCAACCAGGCCCTGTCAAACGTCAAATACGACGAAAAGGCCATCCGCTTTTCGCGTTCCCAGCCGGAATACCGCACCCCGATCTGGGATTACATGGCCTTTCTCGTCGATCCGGAACGCATTGCCGACGGCAAGGCGATGATGCAAAAGCACGCAAAGACGCTGGCTGCCGTTGAAAAGCGTTACGGCGTCGACCGCCACATCGTGGCCGCCTTGTGGGGCATCGAGAGCAACTACGGCCGCCACCGTGGCGATTTCTTTCTGCCGCACGCCCTGGCCAACCTCATCTGCGCCGGCCGCAAATCGAAATTCTTCCGCCGCGAGCTGATCACCGCCCTGAAAATCGTGGCGCGCGGCGATGTCCGCCTGAAGGACCTGAAAAGCTCCTGGGCCGGCGCCTTCGGCCAGACCCAGTTCATCCCGTCGACCTACGCCCGCCTCGCCGTCGACTTCGACGGCAACGGCCGCCGCGATCTGGTCAATTCGGTTCCCGATGCCCTCGCCTCGTCCGCCAATTTCCTGCGCAAGGCCGGCTGGCGCTCCGGCCGCCCCTGGGGCTTTGAGGTCCAGGTGCCAAAAGGTTACCGCGGCACCAAAGGCCGCAATCGCCGCGCCTCGCTCGCCACCTGGTCGAAGCGCGGCCTGAAGCGCCTCGGCGGCGCCCGCCTCAAGGGCAAAGGCAAATACGGCCTCATCCTGCCCGCCGGCCGTAACGGCCCCGGCTTTCTGGTGACCCGCAACTTCAATGCGCTGTACAGCTACAACGCCGCTGAGAGCTACGCGCTCGCCATCGGCCACCTCTCCGACCGCCTGAAGGGTCGCGGAGGTATCAAGAAGGCCTGGCCGACAAACGACCCCGGCCTCACCCGCGCCCAGCGCCTTGAGCTGCAAAAACGCCTCCTCCGCGCCGGCTACGACATCGGCGAAGCCGATGGCCGCATCGGTCCGGTGACCAAGAAGGCCATCAAGAGAGTGCAGAAAAAACTCGGAATGAAGCAGAATGGCCGGCCGAGCCGGAAGGTCTACGAGGCGCTGAGGTAACCTTTTCTCTCGTCCGCCAGCAGATCAGACGATGCGCGGCGGGACGTTCGATGACACCCTTAAAGGCCACGGCGAAGTTGACAAGCTGAACGGCGGCGGGCGCGATGGCAACGACAGCACTGAGGGAGGAATGAATGAGTTACCAGCTTTACTACGCATTGGGCAGCGCGGCGATGGGCGTGCGGGCGCTCCTGGAAGAGATCGGCGCGCCCTATGAATTGATCGAGACCACCATCGACATGGACAAGCCCCGTCCGCGCGAGCAGCTGGCCTTGAACCCGAACGGCTGGGTGCCGGTCCTGGTCTGGGGCAACGACAGCATGTACGAATGTGCCGCGATTACCGTGTTCCTGTGCGACCGCCACCGCGAAGCAAACCTGGCCCCCGCCATCGACGATCCGGCAAGGGCTAGGTTCCTCCAGACCCTGGTGTACTTTTCCAATTCGGTCCAGACCGCCTTCCAGACCAACTACTATCCGGACCGTTTCGTCGACACACCCGCCGATGAGCCAAGCGCGCAGCGGCGCGGCATCCGCCGTCTGCGCGAGACCTGGAAGGTCATCGACGATCAGATCGGCGACAATGAATGGCTGCTCGGCGACCGCTTCAGCGCCGCCGACATATATCTCTTCATGCTCACCACCTGGCTGGCCCCGGCACGCGGCCACCCGCAAACCCGCGAATTTCCCAACGTGAAGCGGATCGCCGATGCCGTCACGCGCCGGCCCAGCATCCAGCTTGTCTACGACGCATGGCTGGCCGAGCAAGACGCCCTCGGATCTTGACGATCCGTGGACGGCCGCAATGAGCGTTACCTGAATAATTACCGTGACTAATTACCGTGACGGTTTACTAAATGCACTCAATTACAGCCTCTCCCGCCGGGATCGGGAGCGTCTTTTCCCCACCCAGGCAACCCCAGTCGCCGCGTATTTCATTTCGCTCACGGCCGCACCGCCACTGACGCGACTGGCCTGCGCGGGCGCGGCGCATCAGCGCCGGCGGGCGGTCGCTCTTGCCTCAGCCTTTCAGGCTTCGGAGACGGTGCCGGACGACAACCCTCCCCCTTGTGGGGAGGGTGGACATCGCGCTTGCGATGGCCGGGTGGGGCGCGGTGGTGCTTATTGTTGCAAGTGCTTGAATTTGCTGTGATGCCGCTCCCCACCCCTAACCCACAAGGGGGAGGGGGACAACCTCGTGGCTCACGCGATGTGGTGCCGCATCACACCCTCCCCCCGTGGCAGGGCAAGCAAAGCGATTAGCTTTGCGCCAGCCCGTGAACGGACGCTCCTGCGGACGCAGGAGCGGAAAACAAAAAACGCCGGGCGCGGGGCCCGGCGTGTTCTTCTGCAGTGACGTCGGCGTCCTTAGATAACGATCACCTTTGCCCCCATCCGCACCCGGCGATAGAGGTCGATGACCTCCTCGTTGATCATCCGGATGCAGCCGCTGGAAACCGCACCGCCGATGGTCTGCGGCTGATTGGTGCCGTGAATGCGGTACAGCGTGTCGCGCTTTCCCTGGAACAGATACAGCGCCCGGGCGCCCAGCGGGTTGTTGGGACCGCCCGGCATGTATTCCGGCAGGTCGCGGCCCTTGGCCCTTTCGCGTTCGATCATCTCCGCCGGCGGCCGCCAGCCCGGCCATTCAGCCTTGCGGCGAATGCGTGCCGTGCCCGACCAGTTGAAACCGGCCCGCCCGACCCCTACGCCGTAGCGCATCGCCCGGCCGTTTTTCAGGACGAAGTACAGCTTGCGCTTCGAGGTATCGATGATGATCGTCCCGGGTTTCTCGCGGGTGCGGTACTTGACCATCTTCTTGCCCTTGTAGCGCAAGCGGCTTTTCGAGCGGCTGCTGAACGCCGAGCCGAAATTATAGCGGACCGAACCGACGGTTTCAGCCAGGGCCGTCTGCCCGCTGGCCGCCAGGGCCAGGCCCGAAACCAGAAACGATCTACGGTTTAGTAGGTTGTGCATGAATTTCTCCATCAACCAATCACTGGAATGATCCAAGACAACGGTCTTACGGATCAGGTTATAACATTTGATTTACCGGCTTTGCCAGTCGCACGCCGATCAAATCAGCCGACGGCACAATTCGCATAAGAGTTGTCGCGAACTTCGCGTAAATCCGTGCCGCGGCCCGGCAACAGGCTTTGCATACGACCTGGTGTCCCAGGCAATGAGCTTGACCTCGGCCGGGTGGTCACTGCCGGCGCCGCCGGGCTTTCGTGCGAAGTTGGCCTGCGGCTCGGCGAGATCCTCCAGCCGCGCTGAGAGGCATTTCGCTTTGCACGTCGAGCGCGGCGCTTCAACGGTCGGTCCGCCGGCAGCCTCGGTGCCCGAAGCGAACATCGTCAGGCACGGCTTGGCGACCAGCGAAACCGCCAGGAACACTGCGATGATGTGTGCAAACAGCCGCATGCCGTCGGAAAACCCCCGTCACTTCATTCCAACCTTCAGAATGCCACAATTGCCACCGGGTGCAACACAAAGCCGTTCACGGATTTGTGAAGTCCGATCGCTCAATCCCTTGCCCGTCGGGTCAGGGCATAGAATTTGCCCGCCAGGTTGGTTTCGCCGACTTCGGCCGTGGCCGCATCGTGCGGCGGCTGGCCGAACTTCACGCCGATCTCCCGCTGCTGCCGCCAGATCACCTCGATCGGCCGGGCCGAGGCAAACTCATCATCGAACAGCAGGCCCTCGTCGGGAACATCGGCCGGCTGCACCAGACGCAAGCGGGCACCGCTGTCGGACCGGTTGAGGATCTGACATTCGACGATGAACCGGCCGTCACGGTCGGCGACCTTGCCGGATCGCAGTCTGGTGCGCCGACGCGGCGTGCGGGGTACGGTTGTGTCCTGGCTCATGGTGCTGCAACGTTTCCGGGACCGCGTCCCGCTCTCACCTTTCGACGCCGAACAGCGGTCTGGCAGCGCGATCCTTGGCGGAGATGTAGAAGATCAGCTTGGCCACCGCCTCATAGAATTCTTCCGGAATCATCTGGTTCACCTCCACAGCATCGAACATCGACCTTGCCAGGGGCTTGTCCTCGATCACCGGGATCGCGTGCTGACCGGCGATTTCACGGATCTTCAGGGCCAGAAGTTCCTTGCCCTTGGCGAGCACGATCGGCGCATCGTCACGCCCGCGCCGGAACTTGAGCGCAATGGCATAGTGGGTTGGATTGGCGACCACCAGCGTCGCCTGCGGCACCGCCGCCATCATCCGCCGCCGCGTGCGGTCCTTGGCCAGCGAGCGCAACCGCGACTTCACCAGCGGGTCGCCATCGGACTGTTTCTGTTCGTCCTTGATCTCCTGATGGGTCATCATCAGCTGCTTGCGCCAGCTGTAACGCGACCACGCCACGTCGGCGATGGCCAGCAGCACCGAGATCATGACGATGCCGGACAGCAACCGAGCGGCAACGCCCTGCATGGTCACCGGCACGGCAAACGGCTCGACATACATGGCCGAGACCAGGCCATGATATTCGGTTTTCAGGATCAGTGCCGAAACGCCGGAAACAATGGCCAGCTTGGCCAGAGCCTTGGCGAATTCGGCAGCGCCTTGCTGACCGAAGATGCGCTTCCAGCCCTGCACCAGCGACAGCTTGGAGGCTTTCGGCCTGATCCGCTCCAAAACAAGCCGCGGCCGGCTCTGGATCAGCGCGGCGATCAGCCCGGTGGCCAGCAGCAGGGCGAACACCGGCGCCAGCACCACGAACAATCGCCGCGAAATCGCATGAAGCAAACTGGCGCCGTCCTCGTTTGCCGCCAGGGTCCAGTTGCCGGGCTGTTCAAGGAACCGCGCCAGCATCACCGCCAACTCGCCGCTGGCCCGATCGGCAAGCAGCACCACGATCAGCAGGATGCCGAGCATCGAGCCGACAATCGGCGCCTCGCGCGAGAACGGCGTATTGCCCTTGTCAAGCGCATCGTTGATCTTCTTGTCCGTCGGTTGCTGGGTCTTCGAGCCTTGATCGGGACTGTCCGACATCGATCAGTCCTCATCCGCCACGCGCAGCACGATGTCGCCGCTCTCGGCCAGTTGCAGGGCGGTTGCCGCGATCGCCCGGCGGGCATCGGCGATCTGCTTTTCATCGCTGTCGCCGGCCCGCTTCAGCTCGGCCTCGACCATCCGCCGGGTCCGCGCCGACAATGACGACAGCGCCAGTTCCTGCAGCACCGAGCTGGCCCCTTGTAGAGCAAGAACGACGTTGTCGGTCGATACCTTGTCGAACAGGGTCAGGCGCGACTTGTCGGGCAGGCCCTCGATATCTTCGAATGAGAACAGCCGCCGTTTGACATCTTCCGCCTCGGCCGGCTTGTCGCGCAGCAGGGCGTCCAGCACGGCGTTCTTTTCATCGTTGTCCATCAGGTTGATGATATTGGCCAGCTGCGCCCGGGCCCTGTCGATATCTTGCGAGCCGTCATCGCCCAGCAGACCCTGGGCGACACCGGACTCCAGCACCGCCACCGCCAGCCCGCCGACCGGGCGCATATTCACCAGCCGGCGCACCAGCCCGTCGCGTGTTTCGTCGGGCAGCCGGGCCATGATGAGCGCGGCGTATTGCGGCCCGGTCCGGGCCAGCAGAACGGCCCCGGTCTGGGGATGTTCGCCCGCCAGGAACGCCACCACCTTGTCTTCTTCCAGCTCCCTGACCGTCTGCCATACCTGGTCCGGGTTTGCCGTATCGCCGGACGCCGGCGCCGCCTCGGCCTCGGTCCTGCCGAGTGCGCTTGTCAGCAGTTGCTGCATTTCACCCGGGTTGTCGATGAAGTCGACACAACGGCCGAACCTTTGGGCAAATTCCTCAACGATGAAGGTGAGATCGTCGGCGGTGATCGGCTTCAACTGCTCCGACGCGGTTCGGATCAGGTGGATATCGCCTTCTTCGAACCGGTGCAGCAGTTGGGTCGCGAGTTCGCGCTCCAGGGCAAGCAGCAGCACCGCCACCTTTTCCGAGCCGGAAATCGGCCGGGAGTAGCGGGCCTGGGGCGGTGCGGTTTGCGTTTCCATGGCGGCGTGACGACGCGGATCTACTGGTCGAGAGCGCCATCGACGATCTGCGTCAGCGACACGCCGAACCGCGAAGGATCATCGTCCATCAGAACCACCTCGCCGCGGGCGATGGTGCGGCCGTTGGCGGTCACCTCGACCGCTTCGCCAACCTGATGGTCAAGCGCAATGACCGAACCGCGCTGCAGTTGCATCAGTTCAGCCACCGGCATTCTGGCGCGCCCCAGGATCACTTGAACGTG
>JAHEJE010000120.1 GCA_024639035.1 Alphaproteobacteria bacterium | reverse complement strand
CCCAGTCGGCCCTCTTGCAGGCCATGCAGGAGCACCACATCACCGTCGCCGGCGTCCGTCACGACCTGCCGCGGCCGTTTCACGTTCTGGCCACCCAGAACCCCATCGAACAGGAAGGCACTTACCCGCTGCCGGAAGCCCAGCTCGACCGTTTCATGCTGGAAATCGATGTGCCCTATCCGGACCTGGAAGCCGAGCGCCGCATGCTGTTTTCGACCACCGGCGGCGAGGAGGCCGAGGCCCCCGAGGTATTCACCCGCGACGATCTCATGCAGGCTCAGCACCTGTTGCGCCTGATCCCGGTCGGCGAATCGGTGTCCGATGCCATTCTCACCCTGGTCCGTTCGGCCCGGCCGGGCGCCGGCGATGACTTCATCGACCGCACCGTCTCATGGGGGCCCGGCCCGCGCGCCAGCCAGGCGTTCATGCTCGGTGTCCGCGCCCAGGCACTGCTCGACGGCCGCCTCGCACCGTCGATCGACGACGTCTTGCGTCTCGCCAGACCGGTTCTGCGCCACCGCATGGCAATCAACTTCGCCGCCCGCGCCGACGGGACTTCACTGGATGACGTGATCGACAAGCTTTCCGCAGCGATCGGCTAGGCGCGTATGCCAACCATGCCGCAGAACCCGCCCACCGATCCGCTGGCCCTGCGCCATGATGCAGAGGCCGTTGCCGGCGCCTTTCCGCCGCTGCTCATCGCCGCCGAGCGCATTGCCAACGCCGTCGTCCATGGCGCCCATGGCCGCCGCCGCGCCGGCCCTGGTGAGGACTTCTGGCAGTATCGCCGCTACAGCCCCGGCGACGCCGCCCAGCAGATCGATTGGCGCAAATCGGCCCGCGGCAAGCAGGTGCTGATCCGCGAGAACGAATGGGAAGCCACCAACACCCTGTGGATCTGGGCATCGCAGGGCGCAGGAATGCATTACCGCTCGAAACTGAGCGACACACCGAAATACGACCGTGCCGTCACCCTGGCGCTGGCCGTTGCCATCCTGTCGGTCCGGGCCGGCGAGCGGGTGGCCGCCATCGGCGCCCCGTTCGCGCCCGGCAACAGCGATCTCACCGTTAACCGCATTGCCGGATGGTACGCCTCGACCAAGGCGCGCGACCTGCCTTGCCTGCCGCCGGCAACGGCCTTGCCGCGCTTTTCCACCTGTCTGCTGATCGGCGATTTCTTCTCGCCCCTGGAGGACATTTCCGACACCTTTGCCGCCCTCGCCGCCTCGGGCATTGCCGGCCACATCGTCCAGGTCGTCGATCCGGCCGAAGAGAGTTTTCCGTTCGAAGGGCACACCGAGTTCGTCGAATACGGCGGCGCCGGCAAGCTGCCGATCGGCAAGCCGCAATCGCTGCGCGACGCCTACCGCGAGAAATTCCGCATCCACCGCGCCGGGCTCTCCGACCTTGCCGGACGGCTTGGCTGGACCTTCATGGTTCACCATTCCGACCAGCCGGCCAGCCGCTGCCTGATGCCGCTCTACGGCGCCCTATCGCGCGATGACCGTATGCACCGCACCGCCGCCGGTGGGGGTTGATCATGGGCATCCTGTCGGCCATCACCTTTGCCAGCCCGCTGGCCCTGCTGGGCCTGCTGGCCCTGCCGCTGATCTGGTGGCTGCTGCGCTACATTCCCCCCAAACCGGAAACCGTGCGCTTCGCCCCGTTCCGCCTGCTGCTCGACCTGGTCGCGCGCGAGGAGGATACCGACAAGACGCCGTGGTGGCTGGTCCTGTTGCGCCTGGTCCTCGCCGCGCTGGTCATCCTTGCCGTCGCCCGTCCCATGCTGCCCGGCGATGTCGGCGGCATCACCGCCCGGTCGCCGGTCCTGATCGTTGTCGACGACGGCTGGGCATCGGCCGCCAACTGGCAGAAGATGACCGCCACACTAGACGGCCTGATCGAGGCCGCAGAGCGCGCCGACGCGCCGGTCACCCTCGCCACCACAAGCCCCTCGGCGCAGCCCGCCGCATTGGCCGCGGCGTCTGCCGCCTCGCTCCGCGATACCGCATCGGCGCTGCAGCCCCAGGCCCTCTACCCGGATCGCACCGGACTGCTCGAGCGCCTCCGCCCGGTGTTCGCAGACACTGAAGGCTTGAACGTCTTCTGGCTCACCGACGGCCTCGACCACGGCGCCGCAAGCGAATTCGCACAAGGTCTGAGTGAACTCGCCGGCGGCCGCACCGCGGTTCGCGTTTTCGCACCCGACGCGGCCCGCCTGCAGCCAGCCCTCGCCAGGCCTGAACTCAAGGGCGGTGAACTGCACGTGGCCGCCGTTCGCGCCGCCGCCGCCGGTTTGTCCCCGGTCACCGTCGAGCTTGTTGCCCGCAACGGCCGCCGGCTGGCCGAACGGACCCTGACCTTCGCTGCCGGCAAGACCCGCGCCGAAGGCACCATCGAACTGCCGCTGGCGCTGCGCAACGAGGCCGGCGAGGTTCGCCTGGCGGCCAGCCGTTCCGCCGGCGCCGTCCATCTTCTCGACGACCGTTGGCGGCGCAAGACCGTCGCCCTGCTGTCCGGCGCTTCGCTCGAGCTCGAGCAGCCGCTGCTGTCGCCGCTCTACTACGTCTCCAGGGCGCTCGAACCGTCCGCCGTGGTCAGCCAGACCCAGCAGGGCGCCGACCTGCTCGATCAGGTCGCCTCGGGCGTCTCGATGATCGTGCTCGCCGATGTCGGCAATCTGGCCGGCAACGAACGCAATGCCCTCGATGAATGGATCGATCGCGGCGGCGTCCTGGTCCGCTTTGCCGGTCCCCGGCTGGCCGGCGGCAGCGACGATCTGGTGCCGGTCGAACTGCGCGCCGGCGGCCGCGCCCTCGGCAGCGCGCTGAGCTGGGAGCAGCCGCAGCGCATGGCCGCCTTTGCCGAAGACGGTCCGTTCGCCGGCCTCGATATCGATCAGACGGTGCTGGTGAACCGCCAGGTCCTGGCCGAGCCCACCGGTTTCCTCGGTGAGCGCGTATGGGCCAGCCTGGAGGACGGCACGCCATTGATCACCGCCGAAAAACGCGGCTCCGGTCTGCTGATCCTGTTTCATGTCACCGCCAACGGCGACTGGTCGAACCTGCCGTTTTCCGGCCTGTTCGTCGAGTTGCTGCGCCGCATTCTCGACCTGGCGCCCGGCGTCGGCCAGGGCAGTACCGGTGGCGGGGCTGCCGCCGACGTCGCCGGCACCTACGCCGCCCACCGCCTGCTCACCGGCTTCGGCACCCTCGCCCCGCCCGCCGGCATCATCGCCCCGATCGCCGCCGCCGACCTCGACAAGCTGAAACCCGCACCGGCCCATCCCGCCGGCCTCTACAAGAAGGGCGAGGCCCTGCGCGCCATCAACCTCGACCTGCCGGCCGACCGGCTGACGGCGCTCGCACAGCTCCCATCCTCGCTAACCCGGACCGGTTATGAGGCCCGCGCCGCGGTCTCCTTCACCGGCCCGCTGTTCGGTCTCGCTCTGGCGCTGTTCATTGCCGATTGTCTCGCCGCGCTCGCCCTGTCGGGCACATTGCGGCGCCTGCGCACCGGTGCCGCCATGTCCGGTGTGGTGGCGCTGCTGGTCTGCGCCGTGCCCGCAGACGGCGCCCTTGCCCAGTCGGCGCAACCGCCGGCAGCGCCGAACGCCGCCGCCGATCAGTTTGCCCTCGATGCCGTATCGGAGACCCGGCTTGCCTATGTCACCGTCGCCAGCAAGCAGGTCAACGACATCAGCTTTGCCGGCCTCAACGGCCTCACCGACATCCTCAGGCGCCGCACGTCGATCGAGGCGGCCACCCCTGTCGGCATCGACATCGAGAGCGACGAGATCGTGTTCTTCCCGCTCCTGTACTGGCCCGTCCAGCCCGATGCCAAGCCGTTGTCGGATGCCGCCGTCGCCAAGATCGACTCGTTCATGAAGCACGGCGGAACGATCTTTTTCGACACCCAGGACAGCCAGTCCGGCCTTGCCGCCATCACCGGTCAGGCCAGCCCCGCCACCGGCGCCCTGCGCCGCATTCTGGCGTCCCTCGACATTCCGCCGCTCGAGCCGGTGCCGCCGGAGCATGTCCTCACCAAGGCCTTCTACCTGCTGCAGTCCTTTCCCGGCCGCTGGGCCACCGGCGAATTGTGGGTCGAGGCCAGCGGCGGCGCCAACCAGCCCGCCGCCGGCAACTCCGATGGCGTCACCTCGATCATCATCGGCTCCAACGCCTATGCCGCCGCCTGGGCCCGCGATTTCTCCGGCCGCACGCTTTACCCGGTGGTGCCAGGCGGCGAGCGCCAGCGCGAAATGGCCTACCGCACCGGCGTCAACATCGTCATGTATGCCCTGACCGGCAACTACAAGGCCGACCAGGTCCACGTACCGGCGCTGCTCGAACGGCTGGGGCAATAGGCGATGAACTGGTCGATCGAATTCGCCCCGCTCCTGCCCACCGGCCTGATCGCCGTGCTCGCCGCCGCCGGCGCGCTGCTGGTCGCACTTGCCCTGTGGGGCCGGGCCCGCGGCGGCCTGCTCAGATTGGCATCGCTGGCCTGCCTGGTGCTTGCCCTGTTGAACCCGACCGCCCGCGAGGAGGACCGCGAGCCGCTGAGCGACATTGCCGTGCTGGTCGTCGACCGCTCGCTCAGCCAGCAGCTCGGCCAGCGCCCGGACCGCACCGACCGCGCCGAGCGCCACCTGCGCGAGGAGGTGGCCGAGCTCAGCAACACCGAGCTGCGCCGTGTCGAGGTGCGCTCCGGCATCACCTCCAGCCAGGACGGCACCAGGGCCTTCGAGGCGCTCAGGTCGGCCCTGTCCGACATCCCGCCCGAGCGCTATGCCGGCGCCCTGATGGTCACCGACGGCCAGGTCCACGACGTGCCCGAAGACTTCGCCGAGATCGGATATGACGGCCCCTTGCACGGCGTGCTCACCGGGCGCCGCGACGAGAATGACCGCCGCGTGGTGCTGGAGGCCTTCCCGCGCTTTGCCATCGTCGGCCAGACCCAGCCCGTCAGGTTCCGCATCGAGGCCACCGGCGCCGCAGCCGCCAGCAACCAGATCGTCGCCACCGTCGTCACCGATGACGGCGAGACCCGCGAAATCCTCGTCGACATCGGCCAGAGCGTCGAGATCGACATCCCGGTCAACCACGGTGGCCAGAACCTCACCGAGATTTCCGTGCCCGTCAGCCCGGGCGAACTGTCGAGCCAGAACAATCGCGCCGTGGTCGTCACCAAGGGCGTGCGCGACCGCTTGCGGGTGCTGTTGATTTCCGGCGAACCGCACCCTGGTGAGCGCACCTGGCGCAATCTGCTCAAGGCCGACGCCTCGGTCGATCTGGTCCATTTCACCATCCTGCGCCCGCCGGAAAAACAGGACGGCACGCCGATCCGCGAACTGTCGCTGATCGCTTTCCCGACCCGCGAGCTGTTCGTCGAAAAACTGTCAGAGTTCGACCTGATCATCTTCGATCGCTACCAGCGCCGCGGCGTTCTGCCGATGACCTACCTGGCCAACATCGCCGGCTACATCGAACAGGGCGGTGCCGTGCTGGTCGCCGCCGGTCCGGACTATGCCAGCAACCTGTCGCTGTACCGCACCCCGCTGGCCACCGTCCTGCCGCTCACCCCGAGCGGCCAGGTGATCGAGCAGCCCTACCGGGCCCGCGTCACCGAGACCGGCGACCGCCATCCGGTCACCCGCGGCCTGCCCGGTTCGGATCGCGACACGCCGACCTGGGGCCGTTGGTTCCGCCTCATCGACGCCGAGGCCCGCGAAGGCCATATCGTCATGTCCGGGCCTGAGGACAGGCCGCTGATGGTGCTCGCCCGCCGTGAGCAGGGCCGCATCGCCCAGCTCATGTCCGACCATGCCTGGCTGTGGGCCCGCGGTTATGAAGGCGGCGGTCCCCAGGCCGAGCTTCTGCGCCGTCTGGCCCATTGGCTGATGAAGGAGCCCGAGCTTGAAGAAGAAGCCCTGACCGGCCGCCAGGACGGGGCCAGGATCGTCATCGAGCGCCGCACCATGGCCGATACCGTCGATCCGGTAACCGTGACGTTGCCGAGCGGCAAAGAACAGTCCCTCGAACTCAAACCGGTCAGCGCCGGCCTGTGGCAGGCCGCCATCGCGGCCAACGAGGCCGGCATCCATCGCCTCGGCGATGGCACCCTGACCTCCGTCGTTGCCGTGGGCAGCGCCGACCCCCGCGAAACCGCCGAGATCCATGCCAGCGAGGACAAACTCGCACCGGTCGTGCGCGCCTCCGGCGGCAGCTTTGCCTGGCTGGCGTCTGTCGGCAGCGATCGCTTGTCCCTGCCACGCCTGGCCAAGGTCAAGCCGGGCCGTGCCATGGCCGGGTCGGGCTGGCTCGGCCTGAAGGCCAACGGTGCCTACCGGGTCCGGGCCGTCGAACGCATACCGCTGTTCGCATCGCTCCTGGCCCTTGCCGGCCTGCTCGGCCTGATCTGCCTCATGTGGTATCGCGAGGGCCGCTGAACCGCCGCGGCGAGAGCACCAGCCCGCTGCATTTCGACAGCGCTCCCGGCACCGGTTCGCGATACAGCAGCCGCTCGGGATCGACCGGCCCGGGAAATTCAAGCAACCCGTCCGGCACCTTGGAGAACCCGGCCCGGGCATAATATGGCTGATCTCCGACCAGCAGGATCAGCCCGTGACCCATGTCCGTCGCCGCCGCGATACCATGCTGCATCAGCACCAGCCCGATGCCCTTGCCCTGCAGGTCCGGTGACACCGCCAGCGGCCCCAGCAGCAGCGCCGGTACGCCGTCGTCGCCGATCCGCAGATGCCAGAAACTGATCGCCCCGACAATGTCGCCATCCTGCGCCAACGCCTTGAACGACAGCCCCGCGACCGGCATCTCGCCCTCGCGGAACCGGTACGACGTCTTGCTCCGGCGGTCGAGGCCGAAGGCGCGGTCAAGCAGGTCTTCGATCCTGTCGTGATCGGCAGGGACAGCGGGATGAATGGCAAAAGGGAGCGTGGACATTGGCTTCAGACACCTGGAATTGCAGTGACGGCGACCGCCTGGCCTGTGGCCTGCGTCCGTATCTTCAACACATCAGGATGGTAACGGGACCCGGCAGGCAGGATTCAACGGCTTGCGGCAAATGCCGCGCGGTTCAGTCGTCGTCGCAATGCTGTCGCCGTGTTGCACATCGGTGGTGGCTTCCCGTTTACGTCTGCCGCATTACCATGCGCCGCCGCCGCCGTCCAGCGCACAGTGTCACTGGTGTGTTGTCAACGCCGCCGCGAACAAGTAAGTCTTGCCCATCGGATCGATCGTGAGCCGGCCGGACGTGTTCTGGCCCGCTCTATCACTGTGACGAGTTCACAACCATGTCCTCAGCGGATCAACACCAAAAGCCGGCAGCCCCGAACACCCTGCGCCGTCCCTTGCGCAAGCGGGTCAAGAAATACGGCAAGCGCCTGACCCGGCGCCTGGCATCGACCTTGTCGCGGCAATCCCTGGTGCCCGATACCCCGGTCATCTCCAACGACCATTTCCCGTTCCTCGCCCCGTTCACCGCCGAATGGCAGACCATCCGCGACGAGGTCCGCGAAATCCTCAAGCACCGCGAGGCCATCCCCGCCTTTCAGGAACTCTCGCCCGACCAGTACCGTATTTCCCAGGGCAAGAACTGGCGCACCTTCGTGCTGTTCGGCTTCGGCAAGAAGATGGAGCGCAATGCAAAACAGGCACCGGTCACCACCCGGCTGCTGGAGCAGGTGCCCAACCTGCAGACCGCATGGTTTTCCATCCTTGCGCCGGGTTATCACATTCCCGCCCACCGCGGCGTCACCAAGGGCATCCTGCGCAGCCATCTCGGCCTGATCATTCCCGCCGAGCGCGACAAGTGCCGCATCCGCGTCGACGATGAAATCTGTGTTTGGGAGGAAGGCGAAATCTTCGTCTTCGACGACACCTTCGAACACGAGGTCTGGAACGACACCGACGAGGAGCGCGTCATTCTGCTGTTCGACTTCGACCGCCCGATGCGTCTCTGGGGCCGGTTCCTCAACACCACCTTTCTCAACCTGATGAAGTTCACCGCGTTCTACCAGGAGCCGCGCAAGAACCTGGAGACTTTCGAGGATCGCTTCGAGGCCGCCACCCGGCGCGCCGATGCCAACCTTGAAAAACTCAGCGACGGCCACGACTGATGGCCCGGTGAAGAAAGTCCTGAAGATATTCTTTGGCGCCGAGGGCACCAGGCCGTCGCTGGTCCTGCTGTGCCTGTTGATCGCCGGCGCCTTCGAGGCGGTCAGCCTGTCGGCCCTGTTGCCGGTGGCCACCCAGATCAA
>JAHEJE010000119.1 GCA_024639035.1 Alphaproteobacteria bacterium | reverse complement strand
GGGTTTCGGTCCTCGCCCCACAACTCGCGGGCGGAAAACCGCACGGTGTAGAGCCATTGCGGATCGTCGCCCTTGCCGTGTGCCGATGAATCCGGGAACACGTGTGCGCCGTGCACCGCAACGATCACACCCCGGTGGCCGCGCAGATAGCGCGCCAGCCGGGTGTGGGTTTCCGGATTGATATTTTGGGTGCGCACCATGTCGCCGATCTTGAACCGGGCCGGGCCTGGCACTGCGCGGTCAGCCGGTCCGCCCTTGGCCAGAATGCCCGCGATGTCCGCGGCGCCGATTGGCTCACCTGGCAGCTTGCGCGCAGCAGTGGCAGCCGCTCCAACGGCAACCTCCTCGTCCGTTACGAAGCCTGCCCGAACGATCAACTTTTCAAGCGCGGCGAGCCATATCTGGAAATACGTCGAAGACAGATACTGTGCCGGCGGCAGACTTTCACGCTCGAACCGGCCACGGTCGATGTTCCACTGGCCGTAGAACCCCATCACCAGGGTCAGGGCAAAGGCCCGCTCTTCCCATTCGGCATGAAACACCGGCTCGTTAACTTCCGGTGCAATCGACCCGTGCCCCATCGTGCCGCCAAGATCCTGTGCGCCGTTCATGATTGAGCCTCAGGCGCGAGCGCAAGACCGGTGCCGATCATAGAATCGCGCGTCACCAGACCGGCGAGTTCCAATTCGCTGAGCCCTTCGCTGCCGGCTGGCCGCATCGGGACCACCAGATAGCGGACCTCGGCGGTTGAATCCCACACCCGCACCTCGGTGTCTTCGTCAATGGCAACGCCGAATTCGGTCAGCACCCCACGCGGGTCGATCACCGCTCGCGAGCGGTATGGAGCCGATTTATACCACACCGGTGGCAGACCCAGCACCGGCCACGGGTAGCACGAGCACAGCGTACACACGACCATGTTGTGCACCTTCGCCGTATTCTCCACCGCCACCATGTGCTCGCCCTGACGGCCGGTGAAACCGAACGAGGCGATGGCGGCCGTTGCATCCTCCAGCAGCCACGTACGGAACCCCGCATCGCTCCACGCCTTGGCCACAACCTTGGCACCGTTCTGCGGGCCGATGCGGTTCTTGTAGGTGTCGATCAATTCATCGAGCGCTGCCTGATCGACGTAACCCTTTTCGACCAGTAGGGATTCCAGCGCTTTCACGCGCAACGCGGTTTCGCTGAGTTCGGAGGTCTCATGACCGTGGTGATGCGTTTCGTCCTGTGTCATATACTGTTCCGCAGGCTTTCATTGGCACAGCATCCAGCATATGACAGGTCACGCCAGCTTGCGAGAGAAAGGTCGATCATGAGCGAAGAGTTTACCGGCATACGAGCCTGCATGTTCGATGCCTATGGCACCTTGTTCGACGTCCATGCCCCGGTCGCTGCCGTGGCCGCAAAGATCGGAGAAAATGCCGACGCCGTGTCGCGCCTTTGGCGTCAAAAGCAGTTGGAATACACCTGGCTCAGGAGCCTGATGCGCGAACATGCGGTGTTTTGGCAGGTGACCGGCGAGGCACTCGACTACGCCCTTGCCGCCTACGGCATCGAGGACCGGGACCTGCGCGAGGAACTGATGGACCTCTACATGATGGTCGATGCCTATGACGATGCCCGGCAGACGCTTACCGAACTCAAGGCGGCCGGTTTCATGACCGGTATCCTGTCGAACGGTAGCCCCGGCATGCTCAACGCCGCGGTGAAGTCGTCGGGGCTCAAGGAACACCTCGATTACGTCCTGTCGATTGAAGATGTCGGCATCTACAAGCCCGACCCGCGTGTCTATGAATTGGTGCTCGAGTGTCCCGGCATCACCGCGCCTCAGGATGTCTGCTTTGTTTCATCCAATACATGGGATGCCCAGGCAGCTGCTCATTTCGGTTTCCAGGTGGCGCGTATCAATCGGTTCGGCCTGGCCGATGAGAATATTCCCGGCCGGCCCAAGCGCCTGTTGAATTCCCTGGAGGAATTGCCCGCAGCTTTATCAACCAAAAACTGATGGCCTCGGCACCGGCCAAGCTGATCACTTTTGCTCTGTCGCATTATTGCGAGGCCGGGCGCTGGGCGCTCGATTGGCACAATATCCCATACACCGAGATCGGATGGCCACCCGGCGTCCACCGGTTTCTTGCCAGGCGCGCTGGCGCCAAGCGCTCTTCGGTGCCCATCGTCATCACCGGCGATACGGTGATCGAAGGTTCGCACGGTATCCTCGACTGGGCCGAGGCGTCACGGCCACAAGACGTGAAAAGTCTGACGCCGGCGCTTCCGGGCGATGAGGGCGCCGGGATTGAAGGACGTCTCGACAAAGGCATCGGCGTCAACGTCCGCCGCTTCGTCTATGCCCACCTGCTGCCCGACCACGCCGGCATGGTCAAACCGATGCTGTTCACCAACACTTCGACGCTGCATCGCCTGCTGGGACTAGCCATGTGGCCGCTCACCAAGAACCTGATCATCGAGGGCTATCGCACCGGCGGCAACGCCAGGCAGGAAAGCCGTGACATTCTGCAGGCAGAGTTCGAATGGCTGGAAGGATTGATCGCCAAGCGCGGCGGCTATCTCGACGGCAAGAGCTTTTCCCGCCTCGACCTGATGGCCGCCAGCCTGCTGTCGCCACTGGCACTGCCAGCGGAAATGCCGCTGTACCGGTCAATGCAGATGCCCGACGATCTGACCCAAGCCATCGAGGCATGGTCGCAGCGTCCGGTGATGGACTGGGTGCGCGAAATTTACCGGGAGCACCGCAATCAGGCGGCTGGGCGCGCTTCGCCCGTCAGATAGGCGCGGGCAGCTTCACCGTAGGCTTCGAACAGTTTTACCGAATCCGGGTTTTCCGCAGCCTTGTATTCAGGGTGCCACTGTACGCCGAGCGCAAAGCCCGTGGTGCCTAAGACCCTCACAGCTTCGATGACGCCATCCGGCGCATCGGCCTCCACGACAAGTCCTTTGGCCAGCCGGTCGATGCCCTGGCGGTGCACGGTGTTCACCTGAGCTACGGTCTTGCCCAGAATGGAATGAAGCAGTCCACCCTCGCGGATCGAGATGTCGTGCACCGGGCCGTAGCGCACGTCCATGTCTTCGTGGTCCGGGGCGCGGTGGTCGAGCCGGCCCTCGGCGGTGTGGATTTCCGTCGCCAGCGTACCGCCGAGCACGACATTGAGTTCCTGATAGCCGCGGCAGATGCACAACAGCGGCATGCCGCGATCCAGAACCTTTGAGATCATCTTGAGTGTCGTGGCGTCTCGATGGTGATCATAGGGCTCATGGTGTTCCGATGGATCATGCCCGTAGTGCGGCGGATGCACGTTCGACAACGCACCGGTCATCACGATTCCGTCCAGGCGATCGAGCGTCGCATCGAGATCGTGCACATCGCCCATCGACGGGATCATCACCGGCACGCAATGGGCGACATCGTGTACGGCGCGCAGATACTTGTCGCCGATCGAATGGTACATCTGGTCGTCCTTCCAGAACACATCGGACGGCAAGCCGATGATGGGCTTGATACTGACGGCCACGGAACCCTCCGTTTATGCTGGCTTAGACTTTCGTCGCTAGATACTGAGCACACTCAACGACCTGTTGAGTTTCACAGCAACATGGGCTTTATTATCCGCACTCGATGCTGGGCGACAAGGCTTTTCAACCAATAGCCTTGCCTGCAGCACGGCGCAGGGAGAAGGCGGTCGGCCAGTCTACAAGGGACCCGGAATCCACCACCGACACCTGCTTACAACCAATAGGGAGCAACTCAATATGGATCGTCGTTCATTCATCACATCGGCAGGTGTAGCCGCTGGCGCAACCGCCCTTGCCGCACCGGCAATCGCCCAAGAGCGCAAAGACATGGTGGTGGTTGCCACCTGGCCGCGCGACTTCCCCGGCCTCGGCACCGGCGCACAACGTCTGGCTGCCCGCATCGACCAGCTTTCCGAAGGCCGCATCAAGGTACAGTACTTCGCAGCCGGCGAGCGTGTCGGCGCATTCGACAGTTTCGACGAAGTGGCGGGCGGCAACGCGCAGGCCTATCACGCTGCCGATTACTACTGGAAGGGCAAACACCCGGGCTGGGCGTACTTCACCTCCGTACCGTTCGGCCTGACCCACACCGAGCACGACGCCTGGATCAACCACATGGGCGGTCAGCAGCTGTGGGACGAGTTGGCTGGCGGCTTCGGCCTGAAATGCCTGATGGCCGGCTCGACCGGCGTGCAGATGGGCGGCTGGTTCAACAAGGAAATCGAAACCGCTGACGACCTCAAGGGTCTGAAGATGCGCATTCCGGGCCTTGGTGGCGACGTCATGGCAAAGCTGGGCGCCTCACCGGTATCGCTGCCGGGCGGCCAGATTTACGAAAACCTTGTGTCCGGCGCCATTGACGCCACCGAGTGGGTTGGCCCGTGGAACGACTTCTTCATGAAGTTCTACGAAGCCGCCAAGTACTACTACTATCCGGGCATGCACGAACCCGGCTCAACCCTGGCTCTCGGCATGAACGGCAAATGGTGGGCTGACCTGTCGGAAGGCGACCGGCAGTTGATCACCGCGGCCTGCGGCGAGGAACACGGATACTCGATGTCCGAGTACAACGCCAACAACGGTACCTTCCTGACCAAGCTGATCAAGGAACATGGCGTCGAGTTGCGTGAGTTCTCCGATGAGATTTACGACAGCTTCGGCGAAGCGGCCACGGAAGTGTTCGCCGAAGCCCAGGCACATTCAGACCTTGCCAAACGCATTCATGAGAACTTTGTTGCTGCCCGCGCTGATGTAGGCGGCTGGATGAAGCTGTCAGAAGGTGCATACTACGCACAGCGCAACCGCGTGCTGGGCCTGTAGGCGCAAGGAACTCAGCAATAAAACTGAGACGGGGCAGCGCCCCGTCTCCACACGAAAGAAAAACAACAGATGTCAGCTGCTCGGGAGGGAGACGCTGTCGCTGGCGACGTGGCTGGCTACACGTATAGCGGCAACACCTTGATGTTTCGCGTCATCGCGTGGGCGTTGGTGTCGTGCACGCTGATGTTCATCCTCAACAACTACCTGACATTGTGGTGGGGCTGGCCAGGGGCTGCCTCATCGAGTGCGCTCGGCTGGGTGCAGAAAATCAACTATCTGGCCTGCGTGGCTGGTGCGGCCGTCTATGTCCTGAAGGACAAGACCATGAGCCTGCGCGCCGACAGCCTGAAGATTTACGCCGTTTCCGCATTTATCATCCGCGGCGCCTTCTGGATGGTGCTCATTGTCGGTTTGACCGATATGTTCATATCTTTCCTCAGGGTTGAAGGCCTGCTGCCCGGTTTGGTCGGCGAGCAGTTGGCCAAGGACCTCGGTCGGTCATCCTACCGCGGGCTTTACGTGCACGTACCGCTGATCGTCCTGTCGTTCGTCATCGCGGCGTTCACCCGCACCCTGGGGTTCACATGGCTGGCGCTGCTTGTCGTGATCGCCGAGCTGCAGATCGTGATCTCCCGGTTTATTTTTTCCTATGAGCAGGCTTTCATGGGCGACCTGGTACGGTTCTGGTATGCCGGGCTGTTCCTTTTTGCCTCAGCCTACACGCTGACCGAGGAAGGGCATGTCCGCGTGGATGTCCTGTTCGCCGGCTTTACCGAAAAGCGCAAAGGTTTGGTCAACGCGGTCGGTTCGCTGCTGCTGGGGGCATCGCTGTGCTACGTGGTACTGTGGCTGGGCATGGGCAACAAGTCGAGCATCATCAATGCACCGCTGCTTGCTTATGAGGTCACCCAGCAGGGGTTCGGCATGTATGTGAAGTACATCATGGCGGCATTTCTGGCGATCTTTGCGGTTTCCATGATGATCCAGTTCGCAGGTTATTTCCTGGAAGGTGTTGCGGACTACCGGGGCGACCCGGACAAACGTGAGTTGGCAACGCAATCAGCACACTGACGCCGATTGTGGCGTGTGCGGTGAGGGGTTAAGGGCAAGGCGACGCGATGGAACTGTTCTTTCTGTTGATGCTCGTTGTGGTCATGGCCACGGCGCTTGGCTCGGGTTACCCGGTTGCCTTCGCGTTGCCCGGTTCGGCAATCCTGACGATTTCGGCAGCGGCCTTGTGCGGTTATCTGTTCGCCGGCGATACCGGGGCCTATTTCAGCCACGGCGGGCCGGTGCAGTGGCTCACCGCCGGCGTCACCAACTTTCGCGGTGTCTACTGGGAGGTTGAACGCGATACGCTGATCGCCATCCCGCTGTTCGTCTTCATGGGCATCATGCTGCAGCGATCGAAGATCGCCGAAGACCTACTGGTGACCATGGCGCAGCTGTTCGGCCCGGTTCCAGGTGGCCTCGGGATTTCGGTCGTTTTCGTTGGCGCCTTGCTCGCCGCCACCACTGGCATCGTCGGTGCCACGGTCGTCGCCATGGGTCTGATCTCGCTGCCGGCGATGCTGCGCAACAACTATTCCCATTCGCTGGCCACCGGCACCATCGCCGCATCCGGCACGCTGGGCCAGATCATTCCGCCGTCTATCGTGCTGATCATCCTGGCCGACCAGCTGGCCAGCGCCGTCGATCAGGCCGACACGGCCCGCAAGGCGCTGTACAAGACGGCGACCGGCCAATTCGGCATGCCGTCGGAATACGGCGTCATCTCAACCAGTGCCGGCGACATGTTCCTTGGCGCGTTCATTCCAGGCCTGGTGCTGGTCGGGCTGTACATGCTTTACATCCTCTGCTTTTCATTGCTGCGGCCCAAGTCGGCACCTGCCGTCGGCATGCAGGGCGACTTCGACCGGCAGTTTATCGCCAAGGTTCTGTTGATCCTGATCCCGCCGCTGACCCTGATATTCCTGGTGCTCGGTTCGATCATCGCCGGCATTGCGACCGTTAACCAGGCTGGCGCCATCGGCGCAGCGGGCGCCATGGTGATGGCCGGCTACCGGCTCTACGAAGGCCGCAACGGCGCTTTCTATCCGGCCTTGCTGGCGATTGGCTCACTGATCGCCATCTACATTTTGTCGAGCCTCTACACCATCAACATCAAGAACGTCCAGACCGGCAGCGACGTATTTGCCGTCACCATGGCATTGATCGCAACCGGCCTGTTTCTGATTTCGATCGTTTGGAGCGGATGGCGGACCTTCAAGATTGAAGACACCCTGCGTGGCGTGATGGTCGATACCGCCAAGACGACCTCGTTGGTGTTCATCATCCTGCTCGGTGCCGCGATGCTCACAGCCGCATTCCGAGCCTTCGGCGGCGAAGAGCTGGTCAAGGATTTCCTCACCGGCCTGCCGGGTGGATTCTGGACCCAGTTCGTCATCGTCATGGCGGTGATCTTCGTGCTCGGTTTCTTCCTCGACTTCATCGAGATCGCCGTAGTCGTGGTACCGATCGTGGCGCCGATCCTGCTGCTCGATCCGGGCGCCAATGTCACCGCGGTTTGGCTCGGCGTGATGATCGGCCTCAACATCCAGACGTCTTTTCTCACGCCACCGTTCGGATTTGCACTGTTCTACCTGCGCGGTGTGGCCCCGGCCGTGGTGCGCACGATTTCCATGTACAAGGGCGTCATCGCCTTCATCGGCCTGCAATTGCTGGCGTTGGTCATTGTCGGACTCAATCCAGGTCTTGTGAACTACCTGCCGAACCGGTTGTCGCTCACCTCGGACACAGCCCCGCCACCACTCAATCCGCGTCTGCAGCACTGCATCGAACAATACGTCAGTGACGAGTTCGCCAAGGGCGGCGACACGATCCGTTCGGCCATTACCGATGTGCGCAAGCTCGATCTGTCCTACCTGCCCGAGAAACTGCAGAAGCAGCTGAACGGCAGTTTCGACGACGCCGATGCGACGTTCGATGCGCTGAAGGCGGTTTTCGCAACCGAGGCAGTCATGAACAAGGCTGCCGAGAACTATGCGCCGCTGCATCACAAGGTGCGCAAGGCCGAAGTCGACATGCGTGAACTGGAAGCCAAGATCAAGGACCTCAAAACCGAGGCCCGGCGCTCTGGAGACAACCAGGCCCGCCGCCAGCGCCTGGAGGCCCGCGCCGCGGTCCACGAGGCCGAGATCAAGGAACTGGCAGCAACGATCCCGGGTCGCTGGGAAGTCGAGCGCAAGGCCTTTGCCATCTTGCAGGCTGACTACAAGAAGGCCCGCACGACCTACCGCAGGCATGCTGACAACGCTTACGAACCAATTCTCGAATTTCGCAACATGCTGGCAGGCGCGGAATTGTTGACGACCTTGCGCGCGCCGATTGCCGGTCTGCGCCAGCAGATGGGCAGCATGGAACCGAAGGTGTTTGCCGATGCGGTGGCTGAGGTGTCGCGCCAGGTGCGTGAGGTGGAGGGCACCAGCCCCATCCGCTC